>JAVEYB010000014.1 GCA_034003725.1 Candidatus Zixiibacteriota bacterium | reverse complement strand
AAACGGTGCTGACACCCACCCTTCAGATCGGCCATCACGCGATTAGTAGGTCAGCTCCGTTTGCACGTCCACTGCCCCGGCAATCCAAACCGCCCTCTCTCGCAAACGGTGCTGACACCCACCCTTCAGATCGGCCATCACGCGATTAGTAGGTCAGCTCCGTTTGCATGTCCACTGTCCCGACAATCCAAACCGCCCTCTCCCGCAAACGGTGCCGACTCTCCACCCTCACCCAATTTCCCTACAGCTTCGCTGGAAAAAACGGCGCAGCCCCCCTTAGTAGACAGAGGAGTCAGTAGCAATGCCGACGATGCGACCGAAAATCAACCGATATTCATCACGCTGCGACACCTCAACAATCACGCAGCCGGCGAGATACATCCCCCCAATGAAAGAGAAAGAAAAGTGGGGCCCACTAAAAATGACAAAACAAAGCCATTTCGTCGTAACTTGCTCACGGACAAACTTGTACAGCGACTTTTTCGTTTGTCGCGTATATCGCCCGGCGGTGCCTGATAACTTACTTGCCGACCCGCTTGTCCAATACCATCGAATGCGCCTGCGCGGTCGGCATAATCACGATCTCCTGCACCTGTACGTGTGGCGGGCGCGAGGCCACCCACACGACAGCGTCGGCAATGTCATCGCCGGTCAGCGGCGTGTATCCCTGGTACGTCTGCTTCGCGCGTTCGGTCTGGCCGCGGAAGCGTACGAGCGAAAACTCGGTTTCGACAAGGCCGGGATCGACCGTCGACACCCGCACCGGGGTGTCTACCAGATCAATCGTCATCCCCTGCGTCAGGGCGTTGACCGCGAATTTGGTCGCGCAGTAGACGTTGCCGTTGGGGTAGACCCAGTGCCCGGCGATCGAACCAATATTGATCACGTGCCCGCGTCCGCGCTTGACCATGCCGGGAATGACCGCGCGACTGACATGGAGCAGTCCCTTGATGTTGGTGTCGATCATCTCGTTCCAGTCGGTGAGATCGCCCTCGTGCAGTTTCGACAATCCCCGCGCCAGTCCCGCATTGTTTACGAGAATATCGATCTCCCGCCATTCGTCCGGCAACGTATCGATCGCCGTTTTCACCGCACCCGCATCACGGACATCAAGCGCGATCGCATGCGTGTCGCCTGCCATCCGCCCGGCGAGCTTTTCCAGTCGTTCGCGCCGACGTGCGGAGATAATCACCCGCGCTCCCTCGCGGGAAAACCGAAGGGCCGATGCTTCGCCGATCCCCGACGATGCTCCCGTGACCAGGACGATTTTGTCCTTGAGAAGACTCATGTGCTGACCTCGTGTTGCAGAAGGTACGTAGCAAAGTACGACCCGCAAGAGAACATGTCAAACCCCTCGACCCCGGCAATCCCAGTCGATAAAAAAGCCCCGACCGGAAGGTCGGGGCATGCTTTGCCGGGACATTATCCGCGAACGACTATGTCTCTTCCACGAATCGCACCTGCTCGCCGTGCAACTCCGCCCAGAATCTCCGGATCCGGGTGCCGACGAAATCCTGGAGCAGGAGCTTGGCCGCGTGACCGAGATCGTGTCGAGCCCGGACGCCCGGTTCGAGATGCGGGTGGTCGGTCTGAGCCGTACGATACCAGATGCAGTCTTCGTGATTGATAATGACGACTTCCGGTACTTTGATGACCGTCATCGCGAATTTGATCTGTTGCCACAGGACCTTGAAGTTCTTGGGCAGGACGATCTGGTTGCCGAATGCGTGTATGCCGCCGCCGATCACGATCGGCATGTACGTGCCGTACCCCAGCTCTTCTTTCACGAACCGACGGAAGGGCGTCTGAAACCGCGGATCGGCACAGTGAATTACGAGCGCCTGAGTCGGCGGGCGATCGATGTAGTACATCGGGCGTCCGTCAACCGCGCTGACGTCGGTCGGCACCTGTCCGCCGTCAGGCTCTTTCTGTTTACCGCCGGGAGGCCCGTCGAACCTATTTGCGTCGGTGTTTCGCTTCATCGCTTGTCGTCTCCTCGGTAGTGGCGAGCGGCTCGGTGGATTCCGGTTTGATCCCAAGCTTCCCAATCAGTTCGGATACGTCAATACCGACCGCCTTCGCCTGCTCCATCAACTGCAACAGCATGAGGGGGCCGGTCTTGGTAAACCGGTTCAGCGCGCCCTGGTTATCGCCGCTTCCGCCGGCATCGACGACGACCAGCTTATCAATGTTACCCATGGGGGCGGCGATCGATCCAAAGACGGTGCCGAGCGAGGCGATCGTCTGCGGCAGCACCTTCAGCACCTCGAGCGTGATGGCCGCCTGGTTGAACTGCTGGTATGCCTTGGCGAGCTCCGAGACCGAAACGGCCCTGGCAAGGCCCTGCCGTTCGATAACGTCGGCCTCGGCGAGACCCGTGGCACGAAGCGCTTCGGCCTCACCGGACCCCTCGGCCGAACGCTTGTGCTGTTCGGCGTCGGCCCGCGCGATTGTCGCATACTTGTCGCCGTCCGCCCGGGATATCTGGGAGACTTTGTACCCCTCGGCTTCCTTCACCTGGGCGTCCGCCTTCGCCTTGGCGGGCACCACGATTACGGCCTCCTGCGATTTCTGCTCGCGCATGATGTTTTGTTGTTCGACGCTGATCTGGGCGCGCGATCGCTCTTCTTCGATCTTGACTTCCGCCACGACGACCTTCTGCATTTCGGTCGCCGTCGTCAGCGGCCCGACCTGGGCGGTCACCGCGCTCTCGCGGGCAATCTCGGCCTGATACACCTGTTTGGCGACCTCGGTGTTCTTGCGCGCCTCGGCCTTGAGCCGCTCGTTTTCCATCGCCACCACTTCGGCGTCCCGCTCCGCGTCGGTCGACCGCTTTTTCGCCTCCGACAGCGCCTCGGCCTCCCCGACCGTGGCGTCGCGCTTTACCTCGGCCGTCCGCTTTTTGCCAAGGGCCTCGATATAGCCCTGCTCGTCGGTAATCGACTGCGGGTTGAAAACGTCGATCTGCATCCCCAGCCGCGCCAGGTCTTCACCGGCCTCGCGAAGCACCTGCTGCCGGAACGCATCGCGGTCGCGGATCAACTGGTCGACCGTCAGCGTGCCGGTTACCCCACGAAGGTTGGCTTCCAGCGTTTCGCGGGCCACCGCCTGCACGTGCTCGTTGGGCATGCCCAGGAAACGCGAGCCCGCCGCCAAAAGCGACTGCGCGTCGTCTTTGAACCGTATATTTGCCACTGCCTCGACCGTGACCAGCACGCCGTCGGTGTTTGGCATGTTCTCGACCCGGATCTGCGGCAGAGAGATCTCGGTCAAGTCCAGGAACTGCACATCCTCGATGATCGGCTTGCGAATCCGCCCGCCGCCGGTCACTACAACGGTGCCCGGAGGAAGTACCGTTACTCCCGGACCGCCCGGCTCAGCCTCGACTTGCACTCGCTGGGTATGCTTTCGGCCGCTTCGTGCTCCATAGAAAAAGGCCGCCTTGTTCGGGGGAACCCGAACGTAGAAGACGGACAGCGCCCGGATCAGTACAAACAGCGCGACCACCGCCGCCAGTCCGATAATCGGCCAGGTCAAATATTCGACGAGATTCTCCATGCCCATACCCTCCACAAGATGACTCTATGTTCTTGGTACTTACTGCTCAGGTGAGACGGTGACAACGTTGCCGGACTTCGACTTGATCCGCACGGGTGCGTTGCGGGCAATCGGTTTGCCCGTCGCCGAGCGCGCCAGAAACGTGAATTCCCGACCCCCGATAACGCACGCCACCTGCCCGTAGTCGCTCGCGGAGATGGCGTCGATTACGTTGGCCTGCCGGCCGATTATGTCTGCGTCGTCGACGATCGAAGTAGCCTGGCTCGCGTAGAACGCCCGCAGAATGAAATAGCCGATTATGCCCATGACCAGCGCCCCGCCTATGCCGGCCATCGACGACTGAAACATGGTCATCTCCGTGGTCGCCTGACAGCCAAAACCAACCGCCCCGAATCCGATCGCCAACAGAGCGAGGAGACGGAAGCTGAAAATCGATGGTCCATGACCGATATCCCCGTGATCAAAATCGACATGGGTATCGGCATCTCCCCCGAAGATGAGACTGATCAGCAGGACGGCGAATCCCGCTCCAAAGATGGTAGCAAAGATTACCACAGGTAAGCGACTCCCTCCACAGCACGGTTTTAATGAGTCTACTACCTCAAGAGTAGAATATTCGCCCGCCCGTGTCGATAAGATTTATTTCGCGCCGGTCCGTCTGGGCCGATTTCAGCGGGGCCGAAATGTTCAAACAGTGAACATCGCCCCCAATCCCTGCACAGTGTGCCGCCGACACTTATGGGAAACAGCACATAACCTGCGCACTCGTCTGCCAACTACCGCCGAATCGGCAGCCGCCTGTTCTGCGCAACGTATTGATTGACAATAAAATACGCCAAGAATCCCAATCCTCGGTGCGCCCCGGAGCATGGCATGTTTTTCGCAGGGCAGGGTGGAGTCACGTAAACAATTCCACTGTTCCACCCGATATTGTAGGAAACGGTCAGTCCGTACTTCCGGGTGGACAGCTCGCCCTGGAGGAACCGGACATGACGAAAAAGCGAGAGAAAAAGACAGCATCGATGCCCAAGAAGACGTACTGGCATCTGTACAGTCTTCAGAATGTGCAGACGGAGAAACTGGTGGTCATTATTAACAAGATTCTTCGCAGTGAGTACCAGTTGATCAAGTAGGCACTTTATTCTTGACTCAGGCGAACGAGGAACATAGCTTCGATGGAATTCCGGGGAGGGGCCTCATCGGGAGAGTCCGGAAAACCTTGCTATCGTGAAATACGCAACTATGCTGAAGAATAGACTGACATTTCTGTTGATTCCGGATTCGCAAAGCGAATCCCGCCAGTTGTCAATCCGCTGGTGGGTCATTTACGCTTCTGCGGGCCTCCTTGTCCTGTTGGTTATTACGAGCTTTTTCTTTGCTGGACAATATGTTACCGACCAGGTCGAGCAGACCGAGCTGGCCCGACTTCGGACAGAGAACCAGCGCCTGACCGAGAAATACGAACAGATCCGATGGGATCTTTCCGAGGCGAATGCCCGATACCAGGACCTGGTGCAGAAAGAAATCGCCATCCGAACCATGTTCGACCTGCCGGAAATCAATATCGAAGAGCGGCAGTTGGGTACCGGTGGTCCCGGATCCCAGAAATATGCCACTATGTCACAGGGTGAAAAGCTGGCGTACCGGACCGAGGTCGAGGTGGACCGCCTGCTCCGACTTTCAGAGTTTGAGATAGAGAAATACGGCGAAGTCGAGCAAGAACTTAGCTCGCTCAAGGACCGTCTTGAACATACCCCGTCGATTTGGCCTACCAAAGGCTGGCTCTCCCGCGGTTACGGCATGAAGTACGATCCATTTACGGGCTACAAGCAAATGCACCGTGGGATCGATGTCGCAAATCGGACCGGCACCGTCATTATCGCCCCCGCGGCCGGCGTCGTGAAGTCGGTCGGAAAGGCCGGCGGGCTGGGCAAAATGATCGTAATCGACCACGGTTATGGATTCGTGACCCGCTACGGGCACCTCTCACAGATCATAGTGCAGCGGGGCCAGAAGGTTATGCGCGGAGACGAAATCGCCATGATGGGCAATTCCGGCTATTCGACCGGGCCACACCTGCATTATGAGGTCTGGCGCAATGGCAAGGCGCTCGACCCGCGGGAGTTCATCCTCAACGATATGTAAACAACCCCGCCCGCAAAAACCCCAGCCTCCCAGCGAGGCTTTTTTTACGCCTGCTCCACAATCCTGTGCACCGGCTCCTCAATATCGCTCGAGATACTGTCACCGGTAATACTATAAGGAACTTAATTATATTAGTACTGTTTATAAGGAAACGGAAAGGCGGTGAGTGTCATGGATGCACAGAAGGTCTTTCGGGGCGAGGTCGCCACGACCGTGGACGACGCCGACGACGCGCGGGTCCGTGAGTTGATCGCGAGATACCGTGAGGGCGATAATCTGGCATTCTCCGAGCTGGTGCGGCGTTATCGCAGCCAGGTCGCCTCGCTGGCCTATCGTATCGTCAGCGACTATGACGAAGCCGCCGATATCGCGCAGGACGTCTTCGTCAAAATGTCACGCAACATGTGGCGTTTTGACGAACGCCGGAAATTCTACACCTGGCTGTACCGCATCACCGTCAACGCGTCGATAGACTACCTGCGCAAACACAATCGCCACCGTCACGAACCCCTGGAAAACTTCCACGAGGTCCTCGAAGCCGTACGGTCGGCGGCCCCCGACCAGACCTACCGTCGCCGACAGGTCAAGCGCTACATCTCCGAACTCGCCGGCACCCTGAGCGACAAGCAACGCTCCGCGTTTGTTCTGCGGGACATCGAGGGCTGTCGCGTGGACGACGTGGCGACCATCATGAACATGCCGGAGGCAACCGTTCGCTGGTACCTGCACCGCGCGCGGGCCAAACTCCGCCGCGAACTGCGCCGCCGCTGCCCGCATCTCCTTTCGGCCATGGGGATCGCTCTGTAGCCGGAGTCATGAATTCTATTTTTGACACGGCTGTTGGACCGCCTATATTCCACGATATGTCGGCCTCCAGCGAACTCAATCTGAAAATCGAGGGAATGCACTGCGCGAGCTGTGTAAGTTCGATCGAGAAAGGCGTGCAGTCTCTCGACGGCGTGGCGGCGTGCCGTGTCAATCTCGCCACCAACTCGGCAGTGGTGAGTATCGACGAAGGCAAGCTGGATCGGAAACTGGTCATACGCAGAATCGAAGAGCTCGGATTCAAGGCGACCGTCGGCCGTCCGGATATCCTGACGGCCAACCAGCAGGAGACAAAGGCGGCACGCGAGGCGTTCCTGACTGCCGCAATAGTGACCGTTCCGCTCATGGTGGTCGCTATGCTGCCTATGGCGCTGCACCGACCAATCATCGGACCATTGGCCGACGGTTTGGTGCAGGCCGTCATTGCCGCGTTTGTCGTTTTCTACTGCGGCCGGAGCATACTGCACGATGCGCTTGTCCAGGTCAGACATATTCGCGCCAACATGAATACGCTCATCGCGCTCGGCACGCTCACGGCGTTCGGATGGAGTCTCTATGCGCTCGTGTTAATCGCTCGCGGCAAGACCGAACCTCTGTATTTTGAGTCGGCCGGGATGATCGTCACGCTGATCCTGCTCGGTCGCTTTCTCGAAGCCCGGGCCAAGGGGAAGGCCGGTGAAGCGATCCGCGCACTCTGGGCGCTGCGGCCGTCAAAAACCACCGCGATCATCAACAACGTTGAAATTGAAATCGACTCCGATTCCGTTCGCGAAGGTATGATTGTTCTCGTGCGGCCCGGGGAACGACTTCCTGCCGACGGTCAGGTGCTCGAAGGCAAACCGGTGCTGGACGAGTCTATGGTGACGGGGGAATCTACACCGATAGAGCGCAGTCCCGGCGACGGCGTGATCGGCGGTTCTCTCAACGGTAACCACCCGTTCAAGATGAAGGTGACGGCGGCCGGCGAACACAGCTATCTCGCAACCATCGTCCGACTCGTCTCCGAGGCGCAGTCAGCAAAGGCCCCCGTGCAGCGGCTCGCCGACAAGGTGGCGGGCATCTTTGTCCCGATCGTGCTCGGCCTTGCCCTGATTACGCTGGTGGCCTGGTACCTCCTGGCGCCGGACAGTCCCCTGATGATCAGGTCGACAATCGCGGTGCTGATTATTGCATGCCCCTGTGCGCTCGGCCTCGCGACTCCGACTGCGGTCCTCGCGGGCACCGGTCGTGCTGCACGCGCCGGCGTGGTTATCCGGGGCGGCGATGTGCTCGAAAAGGTCCGTCACGTCGATACCGTGATCTTCGACAAGACCGGCACCCTGACCCAGGGGGAACTCGAAGTTGTCTCCGTCAAGTCGTTCGGCCAGATCGCCGAGCAGAGTCTCACGCGTATCGTCGGGGCGCTGGAAGGGCAGTCCGAACATCCGGTCGCCAGAGCGATCGCGCGGTACATGAAACTCCAGCAGGTCGATCCCGCAGTGGTGAAAAACATCGAGGCCAAGCCCGGCTTCGGCCTGACCGGCGAGTGTGACGGTCGTCGCCTCCTCGTGGGAAGTCGCTTCCTTATGGAGTCCGAAAATGTCAGCTTCGGCCAGTCCCTGATGCAGGGCGAACGGGAAATGGACCAGGGACGAACTGTTGTCTACGCCGCCCTCGACGGGCAGGTCGTCGGCTTCTTCGCCCTCACGGACCGGGTCAGACCGGATGCCCGCGACATCGTTGCCCATCTCAAGAAACAGGGCATACGAGTCACCATGCTCTCCGGCGACAATCGCCGCACAGCCGAGGGGATTGCCCGTTCACTCGGGCTCGAGCACTACGAGGCCGAGATTCGTCCCGAACAGAAGAAAATGATGGTGGAATCGTACCGGAAGGTCGGATTTTCGGTGGCGATGGTTGGCGATGGTATCAACGACGCTCCGGCGCTGGCTGCTGCCGATGTCGGTATTGCCCTGGGCGCCGGAACCGATATCGCCGCGGAAGCTTCTGATGTGGTCCTTGTCCGAACGCGGCTGATGGACCTGCGCAAGTTGTTTGATATTTCCGTTGCGAGCATGCGTGTTATAAAACAAAACCTGTTCTGGGCGTTTTTCTACAATGTCGTCGCCATCCCCATCGCCGCCGGTGCGCTCTACCCGATAACCGGTCTGACACTGTCTCCCATGATTGCGGCGGCTGCCATGAGCCTCTCCTCGGTATTTGTCGTCTCCAATTCGCTTCGCCTCTCCCGCCTCGAACTGTAATCTTTCCCGAACCCGCGGCGGTTCCAGCTTCCGGCTTGAGGAATCGCCACTTCACGCCGATATGTCTCTATAACGGCTCGAGGATGAAATCCGGGTACTTTCATGACAACCGTGTCTGAACAACGATTGATAGAAACACTTCCGGACGAAGCGGCCCTTCATCAGGAGGCCGACCGCTGGCTGGAGATGTTCTCGATATTCATTCATGACATCGAATCCCCGCTCGCGTCCGTCAAATACCTGCTCAAGATGCTCGAAAGCGGCTCGTATGACCCGAAGAACGAACGTCATGTCCGAATCGTCAGATCGAGCCGAGTGGCTGTAGAACGCGCCGAGTCGATTCTGTACGACATCATGGCCGTCGCGCGGGCCGGCAAAGCCGGTATACCGCTTGAATTGACGAATCTGGTTCCCGACGCCGTCATCCGCGAAGCGATCGAACTTGCGCAGGGATCAGCGGCCGAACATCGAATCGAACTCACGTATCGAAACAACGCAGGCGACATCGCGGTCAAGGCCGACCCGAAGTTGCTCAAGCGAGCGGTCGATAACCTGATCTACAACGGCATTCGCCATACGCCCGCCGGCGGAACGGTCGCCGTATACACGGAGCCTGCCGAGGCGAGCATGTTCATTCACGTCAAGGACTCGGGTCCGGGGCTTGGAGATATCGACCCGGCCGTGCTGTTCGAGAAATACGGCCAGCTCCATGCCCGCGCACAGGGACAACACCGTGGCGTAGGACTCGGCCTGTACTTCTGCAAGCTCGCTGCCACCGGGATGGGGGGGACCGTGCTTGCCGACGATCACCCGAAAGGTGGCGCGGTCTTCTCGCTCAAACTTCCGAAAGCCGAGGGTTAGCCCATGAAACTGGATGCCGAATCATACTTGAAGAGCGGATCAAACGAACTGCGCGTGCTGGAATACCGCACCGGCGGGCAGTCGTTCGGGGTGAATATTCTCAAGGTCAATAAGATCGTCAATGATCTGACCCATTTGATTCGCGTCCCCGAGGCCCACAGCGCCGTGTGCGGCGTGTTTCGAGACATGAATCGTCTCGTCCCGGTGATCGACCTCGCCGGTTTCCTCGGTCTGGCCAACGAGAAATCGGATAAACAAAAAGTGATCGTGACGGAGTTTTTCGGACTCCTGACGGGTTTTCTCATTGACCGCGTCGACTGGATTCACCACTTCCAGTGGCAGGATGTGATCGATACAGAGAAAGTATTCTCCAATATCGATCATCGCTACGTCATAGGAATCGTCAAGCCGACCGAAGAACGTATGGTGCTGCTGCTCGACTATGAGACGATCCTTCTTGACCTCTGTCCGCATCTTCGGTCCGGGCAGTCGCGGTCCATAACCGCGCACGAAGACTTTACGGGCAAACGCGTATTGATCGCGGAAGACTCGCCTTCGGTCCGGGCGATGCTGGTCAACGAAATGAGCGACCTTGGATTCGAGGTCGTGGATACCTGCGACGGCACCGAAGCGTGGGCCGCGTTCGAGAGAGCCCCGTTTGACCTCGTTATTTCCGACGTCGAGATGCCGCAGATGGATGGCCTCGCCCTGACGCTGCGGATTCGCCAGTCGGAACAACCCGCCACCCCGGTTATCGTCTATTCGTCGATCGGCGACGTCGGCATGAAGGCCCGGGCGCAGTTCCTGAAGGCCGATGCCCATATAACCAAGCTGAATCTCGATCGGCTCATCGATACGGCCAACAGGCTCATTCGCGGCGAGAGGCCCGATGCGGTCGAAGCGGAGTCTTCGCCGGCGGTTACCGCCTGCGAGACTATTCCCGTCGAGTAACCCCGCGTATTCATACACATCCTCGGGTAGATCGCCCCCTGTCCGCGGCCTGTCATCGGTCGCGCAGGGGGCATTCTGCGCACGGCATTTGCGTTGGCTCGCCGTATGTATTACTCTTGTACCGGATAGCGAGAACGAGAAGGAATCGTGACCCCCAGGTTATCAAGCCGGACGGCATTCGTGCTCTTCATCGTCCTGGTCGTCGTTGCCTTCGCCCAGGCCGTGTGGTGGATTGTCTTTATGGCGATGCTGGTCGATGAAAAGGTCGATATCGCCCGCGATCTGGGTGCGCCCGCCGACATCGTTCAAACGATCCACGAACAGGAAGTGCGTCGGCAGATCATGGTCGGCCTCGAAGGGTGCTTTTTCCTGATATTGCTGCTGGTCGGTGCGTGGCTCATTTACCGCTCGCTGGTGAAAGCGGAGCAGTTGAAGTCCCACCAGGAGAACTTCATTATGGCCGTCACGCACGAACTGAAAACGCCGCTCGCATCGATGCTGGTGTCACTGGACTCGCTGGCGTCGCCGCGTATCGCCGACGACCGCAAGCGAGAGCTCATCCCGCGTATGAAAGAGGACGTGCGGCGGCTGGAACGTATTGTCAACAACGTGCTTGAAGCGGGACGGCTCGGCCGATCGCAGGAGGCCCTGCATCGGGAGGTTACCGATCTCTCATCGCTGGTGGAGAAGCTGATCGCGCGTGTGAGCACTGTCTCGACCCGCCTTCCGCTCACGGTGGACAAGAACATCGAGCCGGGGGTCGTGGTCATGGCCGATCCGCAGGAATTGTCGCGGGCCGTTGAGGCCGTACTCGAGAACTCGCTGAAATATCACGACGAGAAGGTCATACATATAGCCGTTTCGCTCAGTCGCGAAGGCGGGCACGCTGTGCTGTCCATATCAGACCGGGGGATCGGTCTGACCCGACAGGATTGTGAGGCGGTCTTCGAGCGCTTCTACCGGGTCGGCAACGAACTGACACGGCGATCGTCCGGCACCGGACTCGGGCTGTACCTGGCCAGAGAAGTGATCCGGGCGCACAAAGGGACGATCACTGCCCACTCCGACGGAGTCGGAACGGGTACGACCTTCAAAATCATGCTGAAGGCGGGAGTTGAAGCATGAAGACAATACTGCTGGCAGAAGATGACACCAATCTGGCCCACGGGCTGGTGCTGCACCTCGAGGCCGAGGGCTACCAGGTAGCCCATGTCGACAACGGCAACGAAGTGTTGTCGGTCTTCCGTGATGGCATGTTCGACCTTGTGCTGTTGGACATCATGCTGCCCGGTACCGACGGTTTGTCGATCTGTCGGCAGATTCGAAACGATGGTTCAACCGTTCCGGTACTGTTTCTGACCGCTCGTGATCAAAGCGATCAGAAAGTCGAGGGGCTGATCGCCGGCGGGGACGATTACATAACCAAGCCGTTCGACATGGCCGAGTTGCTGGCGCGTATCCAGGGCATATTCCGACGCCAGGCGTGGCTGATGGCGGGAGATTCTACCTCGGAGACATTCGAGTTTGACGGCCGCTCGCTGAACTACAAAACGTTCGAGGCCGTCGGTCCGGGAGGATCCGTACGACTCACCCACAAGGAGTGCATGGTCGCAAAGTACCTCGTCGAGCGCGAGGGAGAGGTCGTCAGCCGCGATCAACTGCTCGATGCGGTTTGGGGCTATCACACCTATCCCACGAACCGGACCGTCGATAATTTCATCCTGAAACTTCGCAAGATCTTCGAAAACGATCCCGCCAACCCGGTCCACTTTGAGACGATCCGAGGGGTGGGATATCGTTTCACACGGGGCGGCTGATCGGCGCACAGTCAGGACCGCTGTTGTCTCATCCGAGGACTGCCGAATTGACCTGACAAAAGCGACCGAATGTGTTATTTTCCTTATGAGTGACGCCTGTTCGTCGCGCCGCTATCGATGATTCCGGCGGCATCAATGGATGGGGTGCCGTCGTTGCCGATAGATAATCATTTGAATCGACCCTCGCCTCACCGCCGAGCCAGCCGCACGCACGCCTCGCTGATCAGTCATCCATGGGTCGGGAGGAGTGTAATGAAGACGTTCATACTGATGTCGAGCGTTAACCCTCACCTGCCCTCACCGGTCGGCGTAGCGACCGCGATGCGCGACTGCGCGACGACATCGAGGGGCTGGGTTGACCGTGCCAAGCAACTGGTGCCTGAGGCCGAGTTTGTGGCCCACTTTGCACTTCTCGGCAGTTATGATTTCATGGATATTTATCATGCGCCCGACGAGGAGACCGCCGCCAAGGTGGCCTGGATCTGCTGTGCCGACGGCACGTTCAAGGTCGAGAGCTGGACGGCGATACCCGAGTCCCGCATGAAAGAACTGGCGTCGCAACTGGCGAATTCTATCGAACAGAACGAACAGCGAAAAGCGACTCCCTAAGCCGTTTGGATTCTGATACACGAGTACCGACCTTTATGACCTCGATCATTGTGGGACTGGGCAACGCAGGCGATCGTTATGTCGGTACCCGTCACAATGTTGGCTTCGAAATAGTCGGCCTCGTTGCACGAGAACTGAACGCCCGTGAACAACCTGCAGAGCGGCTCTACTGTTGGGCCACGGCCGATTCCGAGCACGGGCGGCTCGTGCTGGCGTGGCCGACCACCTTCATGAACCGTTCCGGGTTTGCCGTCTCCGACATCCTGCAGCGATTTCCGGCTGCAGCGGATGAAATACTTGTGGTCACTGATGACTTCAACCTGCCGCTGGGCCGGATTCGAATTCGCCCCGGCGGGTCCGATGGAGGCCAGAAAGGGTTGCGGTCGGTTGCCCAAGCTATTGAAACAGAAGAATTTCCGCGTCTCCGGGTGGGTATCGGGCCGCTCCCGACAGATGCTGACCCGGTCCACTTCGTCTTAAGCGCCTTTACTCCTCCCGAGCTCGAGATCGTGCAGAAAACTGTTGCCGTTGCGGCAAAAGCGGTTATATTTGCGACTCGTCACCCGATCAGCGAGGTGATGGCACAATTTAATAACACAAACCCTGCTCTGCCGGAGTAAATGGTTCACGGCAGGGCCGTTTGATTACGATCAACGACCGAAGGGAGGCCTTAGTGCACCGCATTTACGAAACGACGTTTATCGTCAATCCCCAAACTGACAACGCTTCGATCGACCAGAGCGTGCGCGCTGTCGCCGATCTGATCACCACCAACGGCGGAAAAATCATCAAGGCGGACCACATGGGTACCCGCCGACTCGCGTATGAGATCCAGGGGCTGACCCAGGGCTACTACGCCACCTTCATCTTCGAGTCCGAGGCCAAAGTCCTGCCGATTCTCGAGCGTCATTTCAAACTCGAAGACGCGTATATCCGCCACCTGCTCATCCGCTTCGACGGAGATCCGCGCTGGCTCGAGGAGAATCCGCAGGATATGGCTGAGAGAGTTGCTCCTGCCCCGATGCCGACCACGACCGGCTCCGGCCGCCGTCCTGAATTCGATGGCGGCGGCGAGCGTCGCCCCGAGATGGGCCGGCGCGAGTCGCGCCCGATGGGTGACCGCGGCCAGCGGGATTCGGCCGATGACGCCGGCGTCTCGCCTCGCGGCTCCGGCACTGCCGCACCGTCGAGACCGTCTGAGGAACGGAAGGACCGGCTGACCGAAGGCGACGAGCTGTAGGAGCCGCGCGATCACGTTCACCGAACAATCTGACTGAATAACATAGGGTATCAGCATGGCATTTTTCGCCGGCAAGAAACGCAAGAAAGTATGCCGCTTCAAAGAGAACGGCATCAGGTTCATTGACTACAAGGACGAGCGCCTGCTGCGCCGGTTTATCACGGAGCGCGGTAAGATCGTCCCGCGCCGCATCACCGGTACGTGTGCGCCGATGCAGCGCAAGCTGACGACCGCAATCAAGCGCGCCCGACATCTGGCGATTCTGCCTTTTGTGAGTGAGTCGTACCGATAAGGAGCAACGCGGCGTGTCCGACCGTGTCCCGCATGGGACCGGAATAGCCCTGCTGACTGCCGGCGTGCTGCCGCTATACGCGGGGATCCGCTTCGGCAGTGAGGCTCTCGGAGCCCCGGCGGCGATCATGCTTCTCGCCGCACTCGGATACCTTCTCGCGATGATTGTGTACCGGGTGCTGGCACGGATGACATTCGATGATCGCCTGTGGATGGTGGCAGTCGCGTCAGCGGCGTCGTTTGCTATCGCCGTCGTACTCTCGAGGCAGAGCAGCGTCTGGATGATTGCCGTGGAGCTGGCCGTCCCCGTGCTCTCGTCGGTGGCAGTCGGCTTGGCGGCGCGGCGCGCAGTACGATTCCGCAGTGCGTACGTGCTCGGACTGATCGTGTTGATTGGTTGTTTACTGGTCCGTTACTGGAACGAATGGCCGTCGATGATACGGGATCTGACATACATGACCGATGAGGTGATCGCGCACGACGGCGAGGGCGCTCTCGATGCCGCCGGGCTCGCATCCGTGCCGTTCGGCCGAGGTTACCTGCGAATGATGCACCGGGTGGTGCCGTTTGTTCCGGGACTGCTGACCATGAGTACAGTAGTGCAATTCTCGGTTGGTGCGCTGTGGTTCTTCTACGGGGTGGCCCGGCGCTCGGTCAGTTCTGCGGTGACGCTGTCGTTCACGCGATGGAAAATGCCGCGACCGGTTGTCCTGGTGTTGCTCGCGGCGGCCCTCGTTCATCTGGTCGGTTCCGCGGGACCCCGGCTGATCGCCGATAACGTCCTGCTCGGGCTGCTGATATTCTATTCGGTGACCGGATTCGCCGCTCTTGAATATGTATTTCAGGCCCGGCGTGCGCCGATCTGGATTCGGATTGTAGTGTATATAGTAATAGCGCTCACGCACTTATACGGACTCGCGGCGATCGCCCTGGTGGGTGTGATTGACTCGCTGTTTGGCTGGCGCGTGGACGCACGGTAAAAAACAAAGTATCGGTTTCGAAACAATGTTCGTCTCCTTATATTGAGGTCGTTATGAAGGTCATACTCCGCGAAGACATTCCCCGCCTCGGAAAAGTCGGCCAGACGGTCGAGGTGAAGGGCGGCTACGGCAGGAATTTCCTGCTGCCGCGTAATCTGGCTGTTCCGGCCACCAAGGCCAATCTGCAGGCAATCTCCGAGATCGAAAAACAGCATGAGATCCGCGAGAAAAAGCGCCGTCGCAGCGCTGAAAAGGTCAAGGACCACATCGAGAAACTGTCGCTGTCGGTCGAGGTTCTCGTGGGCGAGGAAGAGAAGTTGTTCGGATCGGTGACCAATGCCGACATCACTCGCCTGCTCGAAGAGCAGGGCGTGCAGGTCGACAAGCGTATGATCCAGCTCGATGAGCCGATCAAGGCGCTCGGCGTATACACGGTGCCGGTGAAGGTCGAAAAGGAAGTCGTCGCCAATCTGAAGCTGTTTGTGGTGAAAAAGCCGCAGGCGTAACGTACGTAGCAACCCAATCGCAAGGGCCCGTATGAAAATGCTGGAAGCCAAAATTGAGGGCCTGGCGCTGGATATGACCACCAACACACCGGTGGTGGTTCTGTCGCCTCTGGACATCGACAAGGTGCTTCCGATCTGGATCGGCCATGCCGAGGCGTGGGCTATCGCAATGGAGCTGTCGAACGTCGGCTCCAACCGCCCCATGACGCACGATCTGCTGAAACGCGTGATCGACACCCTCGGCGCCACCGTCGAGAAGGTGGAAATCACCGAATTGAAAGAGCAGACGTTTTACGCCCTGATCCATCTCGACATCGGCAACGGCGCGGAGAAGGTGATCGACGCACGACCGTCGGACTCGCTTGCGCTTGCGCTCAAAACCCAGGCGCGTATCTATGTCAACGAGGAGCTCTTTAATCAGCGCCCCGATGACTCGTCGGGGCAGGCCCCCGATATGCCGACCGATCCGGAATCGCTGCGCGAGCGCCTTCGCAGAATCAATCCCGAAGATTTCGGGAAATACTCGCTGTAGGTACGGTGATACGCATTCCAGTCATGCTCATTGCCGTTGTCGCGATGTGCGCGGCGCTCGTCTCCGCGGACACGATCGACGACACCCCGGAGGCCGTCTCGTCCTACGCGAAAGGCAAGCGCCTCATGCGCGAGGGCGACTTCCTCGAAGCCTCGCGCGTCTTCGAACAACTGGCCGGTCGCTTTCCGCAGTCTCCCAATCTTGATCTGTTCTTGTTTCATAGAGCCAAGGCCGACTATCACTTCGGCGACCTGGCCAAGGCCGAAGCCGGTTTCTCGAACTACTCGGCGCGATTCCCCGGCTCACCACTCGCACCGTATGCGACCTTCTTTCAGGCTAACATCGACTACATGCGCGGCCTTGTCGACCGCGCCGTGGAGGACTATATCGCCGCCTATGCCGCGTCCGGCGACCCGCGCCTGTCCGATCTCATCGTGTCTTCGCTGACGGCTGCCGTGATCAACGCCCGGTCCGTCGCGCTCTCTCCCGCCGACTTTCGGTCGGTCCCGGCCGATCGTCGGTGTCCCCTTATGCTGGCCGTCGCGGACGCCCTCGTCACACGCGATGAATCCGAATCAGCGAAGAGGCTTCGAGCCGAATGCGGACAGGCGGCCTCATCGGTCCCCGGTGCGACCGGTTCGCCGATGACCGCACTCGATATCGCCGTGGTTTTGCCGCTGTCGGGAGAGTTGGAATCGTTCGGACAGGAACTGTACAATGGCGCCATAATCGCCGCCGAGCAGTTCCGTCAGGAAACCGGCCGGTCTCTGAATCTCGCGTTGTACGATACCGAAGGCGATCCGATTACGGCCGCGCGCATCGTGCGCGAACTCGCCGCCGGTGCGACCGACCTGATCATCGGTCCGCTCACGAGCGAAGAAAGCGCCGTGGCGTCGGCCACCCTCGCCTGTGATGCGGTACCTCTGATTGCACCCGCCGCAACGCAGGCCGGGCTCACCCGGCTCTCCGAGTCGGCCTTTCAGTTGTCACCGAACGTAGAGCTGCAGGGTGTCCGCATGGCGGAATATGCCCGGTACAACCTGGCGGCGGATTCGGCAGCCGTCATCACCTCGACCGATTACGAGCACCTGCGGATGGCCCGCGCTTTTTCCGACCGCTTCACGGAACTGGGCGGTACGCTCGTGGCTATCGAATACTATCGCGCGCGCGAAAAGGACTTCGGACCGTACGTTCGCGACGTCAAGCGTCTGCTGGTTGGTGATCCCGCCGACTCCACTTATTATATCGATCCGGCTTCGGGCGACACGCTCGATCTTGACGTGATACCGGCCCACATCGATTGCCTGTTTCTGCCGGGCTCGCCGGGCCAGCTTCGACTCCTGCTGCCCCAAATTCTGTTCTACAATCTGAATGCGGCTCTGCTGGGTTCCGACGGTTGGGGCGACGAAAGCGTGTATCGGCTCGACGAACGGATCACCCGTCGGGCGGTATTCCCGTCCCCGTTTCTCGAGGGCGACCGCTCGGAGGAGTTCGTGCGATTCGCCGCCGCCTATGACGCCCGGTTCGGCGGGACGCCCGGACGGCTCTCGCGACTCGGTTACGACGCCGTTTCACTCGCGACACGGGCTGCGCGCGACGGCGCCGCCACGCGGGAAGGATTGATTCGACAAATCGCCGCGACCGCCGACTGGCATGGTGCAGCCGGACCAATTTCGTTCGGACACTCCCGTGAAAACACGGCCCTGCCCATTTACCGCATCACCGACGGCGCTGCGGAGTATATCGGCCTTGCTGGCGATCTCATCGCGCCGACCGAACCCGTGACAGAAAAGCCGTAGCGGCGGCCCGATATGACCCGCATCGGCCGGACGGGTTCGACCTGCTGAAAACACGACACTTGCGATAACCGGAGAATCGAACATGGGCAGCGACAGAGTCGCCATCAAAATGGTCATCAACGGCAAGGAGCGCGACGTTACGTACGAAGAACTTGCCTTGTCCAATAACCTCGCACAGGAAGCGCTCGTCCGGCTTCTGATCGAAAAGAAGTTGTTCGCCCCGAACGAATTGCTCGACATGATGGAGCGTGTGAAAAAAGAGCGGTACCGCCAGGCGGATTCCGGTGCTGCCGAGGGATGATCGATGACCGATCAGGAGCGACGCGATTCCCGACAGACCGAAATGTCGCTGAATGCCGAGCCGCAGGCGCCGCCGTCCGAAAGCACCCCGGGAGAAACTCTCGAATGGGTGTCACATCCGGTGAAGCGCAAGCCGCTCGTGTCGGCGGCCGTCACCGTCTTCATCCTTGCCTGCTGCTTTATCACCTATATTTCCACCAACTCCACCTGGTTCGCCGGCCTGGCGCTGGCCATCTTGTTCGGTTCACTGGCCAAATTCTATTTCCCGACCCGGTATCGGCTCTCCTCGACCGGCGTCACCGTCAGGACCACCACCCAGACGCTTAACAAGGACTGGTCGATCTACCGGAGCTTTTATCCCGATCGCAACGGCGTTCTGCTCTCGCCGTTCGTCGAACCGTCGCGACTCGAAAACTTCCGCGGCCTCTACCTGATTTTCAATAACAACGCCGACGACGTGGTTGCCTTTGTCCGTCGTCACGTCCACACCGAGTCCTCTGCTCCCGACAATGGAGTGTCGGCATGAATATTTTCGGGCGATCCATGCAGCTGCCCGACCCCGAGAAGAACCCGCTTCCCGACGAGCAGGAGGCGGTGCTTGACAAGGTCGCCTTCCAGGTGGTCAAACGCGGCATGACCGTTCCAGCCATCGTGTTCCTCGAGTCGATCAAGCCCCTGAATTATATCGGCTCGCAGGCAATGGTGTTTTTTGAGCCGATCGTTCAGACCGTATTCAACTGGCGTGATTACGACGCTCTGCGCCTGGTCCTGGAACGCCGCGAATCAATAGAGATTCTCATTCAGAAAGTCGAGGCCGAAGACGCGGTCTTCCTCAAACGCGAACGGGCCATTAAGAAGTACTACAAGGAACAGAAGAAGTCGTGGAAGTGGTACCAGCGGTGGTTTGGCATTCGGGCGCCCCGTGTCGAGCTTCCCGATGAGATCAAAAACATGCCGACCCGTCCGGAATCGGTCCTCAAGCGCCAGCAGAATGAAAAGAGCGGACCCACCGAATCACCCGCCTCCTGAGTCCGAGCACCGTGGCGATCCACGGCAAAAAGAAACCTCCCGTCCGAAGACCGCAGTCCCCGGCAGGGAGGTTATGACTCGTCTCTGAGAATTGACTATATATCGAGGTTCCGGACGTACTTGGCGTTTTCCTGTATGAACACGCGTCGCGGTTCGATCTCCGTCCCCATGAGCGTCGTGAACAGGTGATCGGCCTCGGCGCCGTCGTCCAGTGTTACCTGCAGCAGCGTGCGGGTCTCCGGATCCATCGTCGTCCGCCAGAGCTGCTCCGGATTCATTTCGCCGAGTCCCTTGAAGCGCTGAATGCTCACGCCCGTCGACGGCATTTTCTTCAGCAGCCGCTCTTTCTCCTCATCCGAGTACACGAAATGCTCCTGCTTGCCGTGCCGTATGCGATACAGCGGCGGCTGGGCAATATAGATATGCCCCCGGTCGATCAACTCGCGCATGTGGCGGAAGAAAAACGTCAACACGAGCGTCCGAATATGTGAGCCGTCGATGTCGGCGTCGGTCATGATGACGACTTTGTGGTAACGCACCTTGTCCGCATCGAAATCATCCTTGATGCCGGTGCCCAGCGCGGTGATCATCGCCGTCACTTCCGTATTGGACAGGATCTTGTCGATTCGGGCTTTTTCGACATTCAAAATCTTGCCTTTCAGGGGCAGGATGGCCTGGAATCGACGATCGCGACCCTGTTTCGCCGAGCCGCCGGCCGAGTCGCCCTCGACGATATATATCTCGCACAACTCCGGATCGCGAGAGGAGCAGTCGGCAAGTTTGCCGGGCAGCGACGCGCTGTCCAGCGCCGTCTTGCGGCGGGTCAGTTCCTTGGCTTTGCGGGCCGCTTCGCGTGCGGTCGCCGCCTGGACCAGCTTCTCGACGATCTTTCGGGCAACCGGCGGGTTCTCGTCGAAATACTCGCCCAGTACCTCGTTGGTGATCGATTCCACCACCCCGCGCACCTCGGAGTTGCCCAGCTTCGTCTTCGTCTGCCCTTCAAACTGCGGGTCGCGGACCTTCACCGAAATCACCGCGGTCAATCCTTCCCGGGAGTCGTCGCCGACAAAGGTGAAGTTTTCCTTTTTCAGCAGCTTGTTCTTCGATGCATAGGAGTTGATCGTGCGCGTTAGCGCCGTGCGAAATCCGGTGACGTGCGTGCCGCCCTCGATCGTATTGATGTTGTTGACGTAGGAATACAGCGATTCGATATAGCCGTCGTTGTACTGGATCGCGATCTCGACTTCGACGTCCTCGCGCGACTTCGTGATATAAATGGGCTTCTTGAAAATCGAGTTCTTGTTTTCGTTGAGGTACTCGACAAACGACGCCAGCCCGCCCTTGTACACGAACTCCTCTTCGCGGCCATCGCGATTGTCCTTCAACTGGATTCGCAACCCGGCATTGAGGAAAGCAAGCTCGCGGAGGCGCGACGCGATAATGGAATAGCGGAACTGGGTCGTGGTGAATATCTCGCTGTCCGGGAAGAAACACGTTTTGGTACCGGTCTTCTTGCGTGACCCGGTCTTCTTCGCCGGCCCGGTCGCGATCCCCCGGCGGTATTCCTGACGCCACAGCTCGCCGTCACGCGCAACCTCCACCCAGCACCATTCCGATAGCGCATTCACGACGGAGACGCCGACACCATGCAGGCCGCCGGACACCTTGTAGCTCTCATGCGTGAATTTGCCGCCGGCATGCAGCGTCGTCATGACCACTTCGAGCGCCGATACCCTCATTTCGGGGTGCTCCTCGACCGGAATGCCACGGCCGTTATCGGTCACGGTGACGGAGCCGTCCGTGCCGATCTCCACGATGATAAGATCGCAGAAACCCGCCATGGCCTCGTCGACCGAGTTGTCGACCACCTCGTAAACCATATGATGAAGGCCGCGCTGCGAGATATCGCCGATATACATCGCGGGGCGCCGGCGAACCGCTTCGAGCCCCTTGAGTACCTGGATAGAGTCGGCCTCGTAGCCGCCGTTCTCGGAATTTCTCTTCTTCTTGTTGTTGACGTCAGCCGTTCCTGAGGCCATCGGGATCGAGTCCTTTCTTTCCTCCCACCAGACGGATTTCCCTGATCGTGCGACCATAGGGGAGGCGGTGGATTTTGTGCAGTATCTCTTCTCGTTGCATGTGCAACTGCTGTCGCCAGACGTCCTTTTCGACACACACGAACAGAACGCCGTCGACCACACGGTCCGCAACAGCGCGCGCTGCGATGTCGGCGCCGACTATCTCCGGCCAGGCATCAATCACCCGGGCCGCTTCGTAGGAAGCCTTAATGCCCATCGACGACACCACCGAATTCATGACCGCCGAGATCTCAACCGGTCGCGATCGGTCGCGCGAAGAACGCGCCGCGTTGCTCGTGGCAGATGACTTTCTCAAGCGTATAAGATACCAGATTTACCCTCCTCCTGCAAGAAAAAAACTCTATTTAATTTATTGTGGAACAACCAGTTACGACGGTTTCGAAAGGTCTGTTTTTCAACAGATCAGCAGTCCCGTTTGACGTGTCAAACCGCAGGACTTTTGAGCCATCGACGTCATGAACGTGGACCACGAAAGTCACGAAAAAAACGTGCCGCGCCGACTTCGATTCGCCGGCAAAGCACGCTCATGCGTCTGGTAGAATCACGGCGGGACACGAAAGGCGCCCGTCAGCGTGCTTTGATACGACCCGAGCCCGACACGTTCACTGAAGTTTTCGCCGGATCACCGTAATAGAAAATATCGCCGCTGCCGCTGACAACTCCGTCGAAATCATCCGTCGCGTAGACAGCGATCTCTCCCGATCCCGACACGCGCGCGAACGCCGACTTCGCTTTCAGATTACGCGCGTCGATATCTCCCGAACCGGATATCGTCGCCTCGATCTCGCCTATCTCGCCTTCTGCCGTAATAGACCCGGATCCGGACAGGCGACATTCAAACAGTTCGCCGCTGAGACGTTCGACAGTTATGTCACCCGAGCCGCTCGAGGTAATCCGTTCCAGCGATGGTACCGTGATGGTGATCGTGCAGTCGCTGCGCGAGCGGAAGGATTTGCGCGAGTCGATGCGCAGCGTACCGCCGCGCACCTCGGTTTCGATGAGCTCGATGAGGTTGTCGTCGAACTCGATCTTCAATGTCGGTTCCGGGCCGACCGTCACGTGGATGTCGAACGCGCCCGCCGAATTGATCCGATCGAAATCCCCCACGTCACGGCTTTCCGTTACGATATCTCCCGAACCCTTGACGCCGTTGCCCCACGTGAACCAGTCGTCGGCCACAACCGAACCGATCGGCATCAAAACCGCGGCAAGCAACGGAAGTACCCAGCGCACTGTGCGTTTCATGAATCTCTCTCCCTGCTTCTGACGTGAACTGCGCTTGTGTTGTATCTGTCATACGAACGAAACAGGGGCGAGGTTGCGTTGCGGTGCCGACGATTGTCAGCGGCGAGTTACGTACTCAACCGACTTCAGTTTCTTGCGGTTGGGATGTCGGGGGGAGGGAATGAAGAAATCCGGTCCTTCACGGCGTCGCATGCGCACCGTGTAGTCCTGACAGCCCTGGCAGCGACGAATATTCCCCAAAGCGTCCTTCTTGATACGGCGGAATCGGCGATGGGTAGGAGCGTAAATCTGCTGATCGACCACCTCGTAGCCCTGTGACGGGTCGTCGTCATTCTTCCAGCGTACTCCTTTGGCCACCGTGATTCCGTCCTCCGCGTACAAGGTCGCGCCGGGACACTCTATCACCACGTAAGCCGTGTCATCATCGGCGTCGAGGAAGACCCGAAGTTCGGCAAGATCCTGCGCATTGCAGTGAGGGCAGAGGCTGATCGATCCGATCGTAACCAGTTCGCTCTGGCAGTTGACACAGTGTTTCGGCTCCGGCATCGGGCCTCCTTCGGCTCTCGGCCACGGCGTGTTTAGCGAGAATTGCTCCCCGCAGTGATCCGCGTAATTGTCTCTCTGGTGCCGTCAGCCCGTGCAAGCACGCTGCCGGAGGCGCAAAAGACCACGTATCCCTCCCTCAGGCAGGTGGTTACCGATCTCCGGGCACGATCATACATGGGCTGTTCCGTCGCGAACTGTGGGGATGATTCGCTATACTGAGTGGGACGCGGCCTATCCTTTGAAGAGCATCACCAGCGAGCAGATGGTCACCGTCACCGGCAGGGCGACCGCGAAGTTGAGCCCCATGAAGTACGAGGCCAGGCCCGCCAGCACCACCGACGGTACTACCAGGTACTTCAGTGCGTTGAATCCGATTTTGGCGAGACGGGAAAGAAGCACGATCACGATAACGCCGCCGGCGATATAAGCCGCGAGCAGGCCGTTCTGACCGAAATGGTCGACTATCCACTGCCGCGCCTGCCCGATCACCCCTTCGTATTCGTGCGCACGCGCGGCGGCTTTGTCGGCGAACTCCCTGACCTGAGCAATCAACTCTGCGTTAAACATTGTTGCCCTCTTCCAACGGCTCGATCGTCAGCGACGATTCGCCGACCCGCATCAATCCCTCCATGCGGGTCGTCAGAAAATTCTGGGTGGTGATCCAGCGGTGAGAGATTTCCAGTATCTCTTCCTGCGCCAGATCGTCGATCCAGTCGAGTACGAGCTGGTCGATTCGACGGTCTTCCACGACGACGTCATCCATGGTGAGCACAAACTTGACCTTCATTGTCACCCGTCCTCTAAGCAGTTTCGTCTTCGCTTTCCGACAGATGTGCAAGGGGAATGCCGTCGCCGGGGCGGCACCGGATGACTTGAGCTAAGGCGTTGTAAATCAGTATCTTATGCGGGAGATTGTGGGAGAAATGAGCAGCCGGGAAACCTTTTCCGTGGCGCCGGACAGCGCCGATTGGGGGGAGCCTCCCCCAGTATGTAGGCTAAGGAAATGCCCGGTGGCGGGTTACGACACCGGGCGATCGTTTTGCGCAGCGTTTGATCCGTTCGTGGTGAGTCTCGGAACGGATCTCCACCGGACACTCCCCGATACCTCAGGAACCGGCAACGCGGTCCCGAGAGCCACTCCGGACTGTTGCGACCACCCAAGCGCGCAGTGAACGGGCGGTGGATCAATCCCTGTTCGTCGGATAAGCGCCGATGTCGGCCGGCCGGCACTGGCGGCCGACAGGCCGTTTCTGATTGGTCTGTCTCTCTTCTTGATGTCTTCCGAGACTGTCGCTCTCATCCCTGCAGGGCGACGCCCCGGAACAATTCATTCCATAGGCTTTCCTCCATCCGTTGTCACGTTTTCGCGCGTACGCCAACGGCAGTGGAGGGTTGAGAGGTTTTGAGGATGGGGAGTCTCAAGAGTACTGCACTTCTCTCAGTGCTACTGGCAGTATAGACGGGGCCCCGGTACCTGTCAAGGCAAAACAAAGACCGTCACACACTATCATTATCGCGGCGCAGATGTTGCGTGTGACGGTTTTGGTCAGAACGCAAACCCCGCATTGAAGTAAAACTGATCGACATCGTCATCCGCTCTCCCATACCCGAATTCGATCGGGCCGAGCGGCGAGCTGTAGGCCGCGAACGCGCCGTACCCGTGACGGAGATTCCTCAGCTTGATCTGATCCGTCGACGAGTACACGTCTCCGATATCGAATCGTGCGATCGCGTACAGGTTGAGCGGCAGATTCAACCGCACTTCCTGGTTGAACAAAAACACCTTGTCTCCCGACAGCTCGTCGGTATGATATCCCACGAACGACTGTGCACCGCCCACGTAAAACTTCTCGGGCGGCGGCATGCCCGTGCGCGACAGCCCGATCGCGACCCTGGGATGCACCGTGAGCGCCGTGCCGAATGTCCAGTAGGACTCCAGCGACGAATAGTACTTCGTGAACTCCACGTCGCCGCCGAAAACCTCCCCGGTCAACTGCAGCTTGAAATGGTGCTGATTGCCCGATGTCGGGAAGGGAACGTGATCGAGATTCTCCACTCTGGATTCCAGCGTCAGCGATCGCAGGCTCATGCGGTTTCCCGCATCCTCGACCTTGTCGTACCACCTGATTGCCTCGGTGGTGAGCCCAGCGGTTACCGTGCCCAGCCGGGCAATCTGCTGTCCGATCGTAAACTCGCCGCCCCAGCGTTCCTCTTCGCGCTCGCCCAGTTCGACTCCCCGCGACGAAAACAGCGAACGATCGATCCGTTCGTAGAAAAGGCGCGTCTGCGCCGTCATGTACGTGAAAAAGATGCGATCGAGTTTTCCCTTTACGAAGTACTGCCAGCGATCCTTCCCCACCCGGGCGTGCGCGAGCGCCTCGAGACCGACGCCGTACAGGTTGTCATCCCGCAGTTCGAAAAATTCCTCCGACTGGTACTCGTCAACCCAGTGCCACCCGACACGAAGCTGCGTATATCTTTTTTCGACCACCTGGATCTTGACGATTGCCCCCCCTCGATACGGAATGAGGTCGACACTCACGCGGTCGAACAGGTCCGTACCATAGAGGTTTGAAACCCCCTGCGCGGCGCCCGACGTTGAGTACGGCTGACCGACCCGAAAGGGAAAGTACGACCGGATCAACCAGTCGCGGCTGCGCGAGTTGTTCTCCACGTCGATTCGCCGGATAATTGCCTCGTCGACTGCAATCGTCACTCTGGCGCTGTCCCGGTTGTAGCTGATCGTGCGGATGTCGGCGAAATCGTAGCCGTCGCGACGATACTGCGCCCGAATACTGTCGATACCCGCCCGCAGATCGCGTGCGCTGATATCGCCGTCGGACAGGCGCATGAGTGAGGTCAGTGTCGAGTCGTCATAAATGGCGTTGTTATCGAACGTAACCGTGACGCGCTCTCGCGGCAACGCCGGCTCGACAACTATCTCCACGTCGACCGCGTGGTCGGACGACATCCCTTCATCCAAAACCGCGTCGCGAATGATGGCCTCTATCTGGAAGGGCTCGACCTCCCGATAGAAGGACCGCAGGTGCGCGATAAGCTCGCGGCGTGACATGAGGCGGTCGATCAACTCGGCGTGCAGCCGGTCCGCATGAAAGCGATCGACTCCCGCCACCCGAACCGCGTGTATGCGAACGAGCCGCGCACGATGCTGCGCTTCCTGGAGTGCGATAATACTGTCGGCGGCGCTCAGACCGGCGCGGTAGCCCAAAGCAATCAGGCTGTCCTTGCTGTCGAAATCGGACGATGAGTAGCTTTCGATGGCCGGAGTCACGACGTACGATGCGCGAGACAACTGATCGCGGAGCTGGTCCGCGGTCATGATTGATGTCACCTGACCCGCGATATCTACCGGTGTCGTCAGGTCGTCCTTGCCGACGAGCGGGCTGGTCGTATTGACTGCCACCACGAACGACACCGAATCCACCAACGCTCGCGCCAGGTCGACCGGCACCGGCGCCAGCATGCCGCCGTCCATCAGCAGTCGCCCGTCCGTCTCCACGCCCGTGAACGCGAGCGGAAAAGCCATTGTCGCCCGCATCGCATCCGACAGAGAACCGCCTCGCAGCGGCACGAGTTCACCCGACACCACATCGGTACTGACTGTGACAAACGGAACGACAAACCGACTGAAATCGCCGCCCGCGAGGTAGTTCGCCTTGGTGGTCAGGCGCGTGAACAGCGCGGTCAGCTTCTGGCCCGTCGTAAGCCCCTGCGGAATATACGGCGTAATCCCGTCAAATCGGATCGTGACCAGATGACGATCGCGGTCCGCCCGCCGTGTCTGGAACATTGTCGATCGCGCCGGCTGGTTGGAAAAAACTTCGGAAAAGTCGAACGCGCCCACCGTGTCCGCCAGCTCGTCGGGAGTATAGCCGCAGGCGTACAGGCCGCCGACAATACCGCCCATTGACGTGCCCGCGATGCCGCGTATGGTCAGGTTTTTTTCCTCGAATGCCTTGAGCACGCCAATCGCCGCAAGACCCCGCGCGCCACCGCCCGACAGCGCCAGCAGCACGGGATAGTCGGTAGAGTCGCCGAGTGGATCGAGTCCGTCGAGGCCGCCGAGGCGCACTCGTTCCTCGGCCGCAGGGCACAACGACGCGAACCACAACAGCGTGAGGCATAGAACGAAAACAGTTTTCGCTTGCATAAGCTGCCGAAGTCTCAAGACATTACCACCATTGGATTTGCGAAAGGCTCGCTATGGCGACCATTACCGGTACCGAACTCAAACATATTAAATCTCTTCTTACGAAAAAAGGACGAAAAGAACACGCACAATTTGTCGCCGAAGGCGTTCGTGTGCTCGAGGAAGCTTATCGAAATCAAGCAAGCCCGGCAGCCATCTACTACGCGCCGTCGCTGATCTCCGATCGTGGCGAAGGGCTGGTGACGGTGTTCGCCAAGCGCGGCGTCGTGATCAAGGAACTCTCAGCCCAGCGAATCCAGTCGGTGACCGATACGATGACCAGTCAGGGCATTCTGGCCGTTTTTCCCGTGCCCGACGGTCGATTCACCGAACTTTGCCGATCTTCCGTTCGTAAGGTCCTTCTGTGTGAGAACATAGGCGACCCGGGCAATCTCGGAACGCTGATCCGGTCCGCGGCCGCATTCGGTTTCGGAGTGGTCGGACTGCTCGGCGCTTGCGCCGAACCATTTGCGCCGAAAGTCGTCCGGTCTTCGGCAGGTTCGATCTTCGCCGTGGCCATCGCACAGGCCGGCCTTGATGAGGTTCTCGGTCTGCGCCAGAAGCGACAGATGAAGTTGATCGCGGCCGACAACACTGGCCAGATCGACCCCCCGTCGCTCGGCGATCTCGCTGCCCGGTCGCCTTTCATGCTGGCGGTCGGCTCCGAAGCTGAAGGCCTGTCCGCGAACGTGCTGCAGGCTGCGGACCTGGTCGTCCGACTGGAGCATGAAACTGCGGTGGAGTCGCTCAATGCCGCCGTCGCCGGGTCGATACTTATGAAACAGATTTATGACTTCACTCGGGAAAGGACGACATGACGCCTCTGCGACGTATACTCCTCCTTGTGATCGCGGCTCTGCTGTGCGATCTCGTGCCCGCGTCCGCGCAGGATATATTCGAGATCGAACGCGGATCGTTCTCCACCCCGGAATTGGTCGTCTCAAGGGCGATGGGTCAGCGGCGGCGCGTACAGGTTCGCTCGACCGAGAACCTGACCGGGCGCCTGCGTATCGAAACGGGCCCCGCTTCAAATGTTGTCGCGACCTATACCAAGCAGGCGAGGACCGACTCGCGCTCCCGCGCTTTCGACTACATCGACGTCATCTCCGTCACCGTGGATGCCCTTCCCGACTACATCCGCGTCGACCTTCGTGCGCCCAACCCCGCGCCGTGGAGCGAAAACATGGAATCCGGGCAGGTCGACCTGCGTATCACGCTGCCGGTCGACTGCGAAGTGCGCGTCGAAGCGCTTTATTTCGATATCGAGGCGACCGGCCCCTTCGCCGAACTCAACATCCCGTCCTCGTACGGCCGGCTCGACGTCAGCCGCGTTACCCGCAAGCTCGAACTGGACACCAAGAACCAGCGAGTGACGATCAAGGACGTCTCCGGCGACATAACCGTCTCGACCACCAACGCCCTGTTGAGCGCGGCGGGTGTGCGGTCGCCCTCGGTCGCGTCGCGGTTTCGTAACGACGGCGGCGACATCCGCATCGAAGATGTTCACGGACAAATCAATGTCCGCAACAGCTTCGGAAGAATCGACATCGTCGGCTTCGTTGCGACCGGCGAAAGCAGCTTCATCCGAGGCGCCTCCGAGCCGATCGCAATCGAAGTCCTCTCGATGCCGAACGGACAGCTCGTCGTTACCAACCGATACGACGATATCGAAATGACCGTGCCTTCGGACATTTCCGCCTACTTCTCGTTCTCTGTCGAAGACAACAGCATCATCGAAGCCGTCAGCCTCCCGTTCCGGGCGGACCTCGTCAAGCCGAACCGGCTTGCCTTTCGCTCCGGTGACGCCGATGTCAGTATCAGCGGCTCGGTGCGCGGAAAGGGCAACATCTATCTGCGGGGGACAGGAAGGGATAATCAGTAATGAGAAGATGCACGACAATCACGACCGTCCTCGCCCTCTGCCTGGCCTGTGTGTTCGCCCGAAACTCCGCCGCCCAGTCAATCGACCGAATCCCTGTTCCTGACGGAGTGTTTTTTCACGTACCCGCCGCCGACGCCTTCGGCGTTGAGGCCGCCTGGACCAACCCGGCGGAACTGGCGCGATACCGTGCCCGCGCCGCGATGATTATGGCTGACTATTTCGACGGTAAGGTCGCACGAAGCTGGGGCTGGGCGGTGACGGGCGATCATGTGACTTCCGCGTACCGCTATCTCGACCGTCCCGATGGCATCTACAAAGAGTGGATTTGGGCCGCCGGGTTTCCGGTCATGTCCGGCATTCAGGCGGGCGTCTCGTACCGGTACTTCAGCGACGGTCCCGGATTCTACAACAATCGCCACTTCTGGAATATCGGGGTGTCGGGCGCGTACGGACCCAAAGTCCGCTGGGGTGCGCTGTTCTCCAATCTCAACAGAGGCCGAGTCGACGGTGACCGCACGGAAACCGAAATGCGTTACTCGCTGGCCCTGCAGCCGTTCGGCCCCAAAGCCACCCTCGCTGCCGATATGCTGCTGTCGACCGGGACGAGCACGTCCGATGCCGACTGGATCTACCACGGTACCTACACGCCGATACGCGGACTCTACCTCTATGGCAGCCTGGACTCCCATCACAACTTCATGCTCGGCTTCCGTACGAATCTCGTCGAGTATTTTGCAGGCGCCCGGAGCCGCTTCACCGACGAGGGTGACGGCAGGGGAACGATAGCATTCGTGGGCCTGACGAACCACCGACAAACGTCCATAATCAATCAGCCGAAACGCCGGCTCGCCCTCGCCCTGTCCGGTGAGCAGCCGGAGAATCCTCCGCGCCCTGTCTTCGGCCCGCAGACCGAACCGTTCGCGACCTTGCTCACGACCATCTATCGAGCCGCCGAAGACCCGTCGATATCCGCCATGATTCTCGATCTCAAACGGCTCCGCCTCGGTTTGGCGCAGGCACAGGAATTACGCTCGGCGCTCCACTTCTTTCGCGATCACGGCAAGCCCGTCACCTGCTACGTCCAGGACGCCAACAACATCGCTTACTATGTCGCGTCGGTCTGCGACGACATCCTCATCCCGCCGGTCAGTCGCGTCAATCTGGTCGGCTTGCGGGCGGAACTCACCTTCTATGCCGGCACGCTCGACAAACTCGGCATCAACGTCGAATTACTGAGGATCGGCGACTATAAGTCCGGTGCCGAGCCGTTTACACGCAGCTCGGCTTCGCCTGAATACCGCGAACAGGTCGACCGTCTGCTCGATGAAACGTACGACCAGTTCGTGGACGGCATCGCGCGCGGTCGCGGACTCAGCCCCGACTCGGTACGCGCACTGATCGACCAGGGGCCGTATACGTCCGAGGACGCCCTCGCGGCCGGTCTTGTCGACGGGCTCTTGTACCGCGACCGTTTGATCGGCGAGTATTTGACCGGTCAACCGCAGGTCTCCTTCAAGCACTATCTGCGCGACACTCTGCTCAACGACTCCTGGACCCCTCGGCCGAAAATCGCCGTCGTGGTAGCCGACGGTGACGTGGTCGATCGATTGGCGTCAATGCCGTTTCTGGCGGGGGAGGGCGTTACCCCCGGCGCCATGGCCGGCGCACTCCGACAGGCGGCCGGCGACCGCAGTATCAAAGGTATCGTCTTCAGGGTGAACTCCCCCGGCGGCGAGGCGCTGGCCGGAGAATCGATCCATCGCGCCGTCGATCTCGCCGCCCGGCAGAAACCTCTGGTCGTGTCGATGGCAAACGTGTCGGCGTCGGCCGCCTATTACTTCAGTATGCCGGCGCACCGCCTGTTCGCTGACGAAGGCTCGATCACCGGCTCAATCGGCATTTTTGGCGGCAAGGCGGATCTCAGCGGGCTCTACGAAAAGATCGCTCTGCACAAGGAACTCTACACCCGTGGACAGTACGCGGGCATGATGACCGCATCGCGACCGTTCACCGACGACGAACGGGCGAAGTACTTCTACCAGCTGCAGGCGTTCTACAACCATTTCGTCGACCTTGTCAGCGACAACCGCTCCCTGTCCCGCGACTCGGTCGATGCGCTTGGACAGGGGCGGGTGTTCAGCGGCCGCGACGCCCTTCAGGCGGGACTGGTCGACGAAATCGGCGGGCTCAAACAAGCGCTGGAATATACGGCCTCGCAGCTCGGACTCGACGACTACGATATCGTTGTGTACCCCGAGCGACGCCCGCTCTTTATCCTTCCGGGAGGGTCGCTGGTCCGTGCCGCCGCATCGATACTCGCCCGAGGCGATACCTCGCCGGACAAGCTGTGGTCGTCAACGGTATCGACCGACGACGGCCCGACGCTTCTCGCGCGACTTCCGTTCGACGTGACAATCGAATGATCGCCGACCTTTCGCCACAAACAAAAAGCCCGCCGCATGCGGCGGGCTTTTCGTTGTAAGGGCGTCGAAGGTGTCGTGCGTCGATGCTTTCGGCGACGTCACCTCTTAGTTGGTCGGAACCAGCGCGTCCCAGTCGAAGTCGTCGGCTGCATCGGCATATCCGACGTTGACCTGCCGCCAGCCGGTGCGCTGGAAAATGCGCACCACCGGGGTTTCGGGAGGCAGCTTGTTCGGGTCGTCGAGATCCGTGTCATATTGCCAGTTACGGACCGGCGGCGAGTAATACGAACCGCCCCAAAGACCGTCAGCCTGCTGCGAGTACCACAGGTTGACCGCCGAGCCGCTCCAGTTGAACGCACGACCGGACCACACCTCGAGGAAGCGCGGAAGGTTCTCGAAACCGCCGTTGTAGTTCGATGCGGTCGTCTCCGTGTTGCCCGTCAGGTAGGATACGTTGACGGTCGTCTCGATCGCCTGCCGGTTGTCCTTGCCCAACGTACTCTTCGAATCATCGAAATTCCCCGAAAGAAACGTGATGGCGTCACCCATGATAGCCGCAGGCTGCTTATTGATGCTGTTGAAATTGCCCTTCGTGTAGAGCGGGTTCTCGCTCGCGATAGTCAGCGGCGCGTCAAGCTGGGCGCCGTTGTTCAGCCTCAGCGCCGGCCAGTCACCCGAACCGCTGATCTCATCCGAGAAATACACCACGCCGTTGTCGGGCGCGTAGCCCTCGTCGTACATCCGGCCGATATCAAGGTCCATCACGTCGACCCACGTCTGCTCACGCTGATCGTAGAACTTGTTGGCCGTAGTCGTGATGACGCCGTCCGCGATCATGCTCGCGGTGACGTTGTTCCAGACGCCGCCGACTTTCTGGTACGCCTGCCCGTCGATAAACTTCAGCGTCGCCTTGTGCTCGTAGGAGTCAGGGTTGGAATTGCCGCGTTCGATAATCTTGTGCGGATCATCGGCGTTCGACAACGGCAGGTTCAATTCACCCTGCCCGTGCGCGCCGTCCTGGACGCGGCCGTCCCACCGGTCGACCGACTGGTTGTACCAGCTCGTATCAAGATGCGTCAACCAGCCGTCGCCGTTGACGTCGGCCGGAGCGCTCGCCTGCGCCGAGCGATAGGTACCCGTCGCGTCCTTGATCCGGACATCACCGCCGTCCACGCTGCCGGGTCCCTTACGGCCGTGCAGGAACTCCCCGCTGCACGTCACGTACGAGTCCATGCGAAGCGTGCTCGCCGCCTGCACCCAGAGATTGCCGTTCGAGTGCACGCGACCGATCAGCGTCATCTCGGCGCCCGGTGCGATCTCGAGATCGTTGCCGTAAAACACCGCGAACTGGAATATCGGCACCAGCGCCGTCTCAAATGACTGCTGAAGCGCCACTCGGGAGCGGTCGGCAGACTTGTATCCGGCCGATGAGATGGTAAACGACTTCACCAGCGCGTGCAGCCCCGCCAGCGTGCCGGTCGTCAGCGTGCGCTGTGTTGCAGGACCGTCGTCCGCGGTGATATACCGGACCCGACACCCGTTGACCGAGTCGCTGCCGGCCGGCATGATGGTCGGCGGAACCCCCGTCGACTCATATTCGTGCTGCAGCGTCGCCGCCGCCGCCTCGAGTCCCGCTTCAGCGGCATAAAACGCCCGCATCTCCTGGAACTCGTTGCCGGCAATATTGACTTCGTCGTCTGACGTCGACAGCGCCGCCAGTCCGATCAGCGTCAACATGCCAACCATAATCAGGGCGATGACGGTGACGATGCCCTGTTCGGATTTCAGTTTCGTTCGGTTCATATGCTGCACCTGCCTGTTAGAGGCCTATATTGCGTAAGTGAATCGCCGATGCGTACGTGCGCTCGCGATATTGCTCGTCTTCATCGGCCTCGGCATCCGGCGTTTCCGAGCGGCCGGTTACGCTGATCAGAACCTCCCGCACGTCTTCGATCAGCAGCGGATTGTCGACCACCGCGCCGCTCTGAATGCGATACCGGAACTGGAGGTCGCTGACGTTGTCCGCGTAGATCTGTGCCGCCTGGCCCGGCAGCTGGATCATCAGCAGCGGGTTGTCCGGCGTCGTCGTCTGATCAACATAGAACAGCACCTGCTCCATCGTCATCACGACCGCGCCTTCCACGTAGGCCTGCGACAACGGCGCCGTCGCGTGGCTGATCCGGCCGTTCGCGCTGTCCACCGAGGTCACCCAGAACCACTCCCCACCCCCGGAGTCGGGATGGAAAATGTACGCGATCTGGTCCGCCTCAAAACAACCCACGCTGCCGGCGCAGATGATGTCTGCGGTCACCGACGCCATCGTCGTGTCCAGGGTCGCCTCGCAGTTGTCGACTCGATATCGGACCCACAGACTGTCCGGGTTGGAATTGACCGGAATCAAACCGTCGACGCCCGCCGGAAGACCATTGCCGGCCATACGGACATGCCGACCGATCTCATCGATCGCGGCGCGGGCGCTCTGCTGCACGGCGGTTACGTCATCCTGCACCATGTAGTTGCGGTGCTGCGTGACGTATGCCTGGAGAATCGCCGCCGTGATCACGCCCGTAAGCGTCAGGGCGATCAATACCTCCAGCAGCGAAAAGCCGCGCGAGTTTTTCAGTATGCTCAGTTTCTTCATATACCACCTACACCGAATCGGTCCGTATGAAACTCGTTATCGAATTTGTCTGCTGGTCGTCACTGATATCGCGCCAGTTCACCTGCACGTCCACCCGGCGCAAGTGACTCGACACCGCCGTCACCGTCCACGTCCGCGCGATATCGCCGACCGTATCACTGCCGCTCACCGGGAAGCCGTCGCCCCGCAACTCCTCCAGCTTGTCCTGAAGCAACTGCGTCGCTACGGTCGTGTGGTTGGCCCAGTCGTTGCCGTCGAGCGCAACCATCGCCATGTTCAACAGCACCAGCAGAGACAACGTGAGGATGATCATGGCGATCAACACTTCCAGCAGCGTGATACCATCCTGATTCTGTATGCGTTTCATCTTCATGTCGAAATTCCTCATGTTTGGCGCAAAGGGTGTAAATAGTATGCCACGGCGCTACAATTCCCCGACCGCCTCTCCGGTCGACGCCTATGTGCCTACCGTCCAACCAATTGGATACTGCCATCCCGCTTCGGAACGGCCCTTGAAAGGACCGTGTCCGCAGCAATCGTGTCCATTGTCCCCCTACAGGTATGGGATGCGTCCAATACCATTTGCACAGGAAATGAACTCACCGGGGCGCGCCGATGTTGACCGTGGAAAGAGATGATCCAGGTCGCTTCGAGCCTCGGACGTCAGGATTGCAATTGAGCAGCCGACTGCTCCTCAGTATACTTGGAAGACTCGGGGGAGAGCCGGGATACGCCCGAACACTGCAAAGCATTGGAACGACAGCGATAAAACCGCGCCGCCGCGCGGGGGACAAAGGACCATGGCGAAGAAATACAAGATGTACCTTGCCGGAGAATGGGTCGACCGCAAGGAGACCATCCGCGTAGAAAACCCGTATGACAACTCACTGGTGGCGACTGTCGCCCGCGCCTCCAAAGAAGACCTGACGACCGCAATCGCCCGGGCCCACGACGCCTTCCGTCAAACCCGCGAGTTGACCACTTATCAGCGCGAAGAAGCATGTCTGGCGGTTGCCGACGGTCTTCGCCGCAACGCCGAGAAGTTTGCCGCGATGATGTCGATGGAAGTCGGCAAGGCGCTGGTGGATTCGCGGGCCGAAGTCGCCCGCGCCGTCGAAGTCTTCAAAACGGCCGCCGAGGAAGCGCGTCGGATCGGCGGCGAAATCACCGACCTCGACTGGACCCGTGGCGCCGAAAACCGCCTGGGGCTTATCCGTCGCTTTCCGATCGGCGTCATCGCCGGTATCTCGCCGTTTAACTTTCCGCTCAATTTGGTGGCGCACAAGATTGCCCCGGCCATGGCCACCGGCAACACGATCGTCCTGAAACCGGCGCCCAAAACGCCCGTTATCGCCCTGATGCTGGCCGAATTGATCGACAAGACCGACTACCCGAAAGGCGCCGTCTCCGTTCTGCCCGCCGCCAACGAGGATTCCTCGCCGCTCATCGAAGACGAGCGAATAAAACTGATCTCGTTCACCGGATCCGATACGGTCGGCTGGTGGATCAAGTCCCGCGCGAAAAAGGCGCGCGTCGTGCTCGAACTCGGCGGCAACGCCGGCGTCGTTCTCGCCGACGATGCCGACCTCGACTTCGCCGTCGAACGCGTCGTGAAAGGCGGGTTCGGCTCGGCCGGACAGTCCTGCATCTCGGTCCAGCGTGTTTTCGTTCAGGAGAAAATCTTCGATCCGTTTCTCTCCAAAATTACCGCGCGCGTCAAAAAACTGAAACTCGGAGACCCGCTCGACGAAAAAACCGATATTGGGACCATGGTCGACGACCGCGCGATCGAAAAAACGAAAGCCATTTTCGACGACGCTCGGGCAGGCGGCGCGACCTTTGTCACCGGCGGCAAAATCAAAGGCCGCCTGGTCGAACCAACCATCCTGACAAACGTCACGAAATCGATGAAGGCCTGTTCGATGGAGGCCTTCGCTCCGCTGATCGCCGTCACGAAATACAAGGACTTCAGGAAAGTCGTCGATGATCTCAACGACACCCCGTTCGGTCTGCAGGCCGGTATCTTCACGAACCGGCTCGACGACGTCTTCTTCGCCTTCCGGCACGTCGACGTCGGCGGGCTTGTGATAAACGACGTTCCCACGTTCCGGGCGGATCACCAACCCTACGGCGGGATCAAAGACTCCGGGATCGGCCGCGAAGGCGTGCGGTACGCCATCGAGGACATGACCGAGATCAAGATCCTTTCGATGAACCTCCGCTAGGCCGATGATCTTGTCGGCTTGCGTCGCCGCGGGAAAACGCCCCCAGTGATTTCAGCCGGGAGACAATCGCTCCCGGCTGCCGCTTGAGTTGCACCGAAATCTCGTTGATCGATAAACCCTGACGGTGCATCGAAACCAATTGGTTGTCTTCGCCCGACTCCCAGTTCTCGTACGCGCGCGGGAACTTCTCGCGAAGCTTCGTCAGGTCGATCACCTGCCCTTTGTTCGCAATCAACTTGATCTCAGCCTCGATTTGAATCTCGTGTTCGGTTGATACCTGCGCCATAATCAGATCATGCGCGAACATCGCCGCCGCCATGATGTCGGTCTGGTTCAGCGCCGGCAAATACCTGAGGATCTGTTCGTAAGTGTACCCCTTGCCGATACCACGAAGAATGTCGGTGACCGATACGCCGGTGTCGCGAATCACGATTGACTTTTGCATCAACGACCCCTTTACTCCAGTATTTATCGGACAAGAAAGGCAGTCCCACTGACAGGGGACGTCAGCGAAAATGAAAGGTCATCACATGCTACGACAGCGCGTCTCATCCGGCTCACCGTGGGAAGAACCAATCGGCTATTGCCGGGCTGTGCGGGCCGGCAATCAGATAGTCGTGTCAGGCACCGCGCCGGTGGCCCCCGACGGCTCCACGGCCGCTCCCGGTGATCCGTACCGCCAGGCTGTCCGCTGCCTCGAGATCATCCGCGACGCAATCGAGCAACTCGGCGGTCGCCTTGATGACGTGGTCCGTACCCGCATGTATGTGACCGATCTCGCGTACGCCGACGCGGTCGGCCGGGCTCACGGCGAGTTCTTCCGGTCCGTCCGGCCCGCCGCCACCATGGTTGGAGTCGCCGGGCTGATTCGAGAGGATTTCCTCGTCGAAATCGAAGCCGAATGCATCATCGACGAACGGCAGGACTAGTCGGACATGAGCACGAAACCACGAACGCGCCTGCCGAAACTCGGCGCCCACGAATCCATCGCCGGCGGCGTGTTTAACGCCATCCTCAACGGCGAGCGGGCCACCTGCGATACTGTCCAGATGTTCAACAAGTCGAACAGCCAGTGGAAAGCCAAGATCCTGACCACCGATGAGATCGACCGATACTTCGCCGAAATCGAGCGAACCGGGATCACCGTCGCCTGCTCGCACGCCAGCTACCTGATCAACCTCGCATCCCCCGACAAAGCGCTGAACAAAAAATCGTTCCTGGCGCTGAAGGAAGAGGTCGAGCGATGCAACACGCTCAAGATCCCCGGCCTCGTGTTCCACCCGGGAGCCCACATGGAGTCGGGCGAAGAGAAAGGAATCGCCGCCATCGCCCGCAACATCAACCGCATTCTCGAAAGCGTCCCCGCCAATACCGTCACGCTCTGCCTCGAAACGACCGCCGGACAGGGAACGACTATCGGTCACACCTTCGAACAACTCCGCGCGATCATCGACCGGGTCGACGACCGCGAACATGTCGGCGTCTGTCTCGATACCTGCCACGCGTTCGCCGCCGGCTATCCCTTGTCAGATCCGAAAGACTTCAAAACGACTCTGAAGTCCTTTGATACCGTGATCGGTCTTGACAAGCTGAAAGTGATTCACCTCAACGACAGCAAGAAGGGGCTCGGCTCACGCCGCGACCGTCACGAGCATATCGGCGACGGGGAAATCGGTATCGAGGCGTTCCGCAGTTTCATGAACGACCGTCGCCTCAAGAACATCCCGATGGTGCTGGAGACACCGAAAGACGACACGCTCTCCGACGACATCCGCAACCTGAAACTCCTCCGCTCGCTGATCAAGTGATCACTTTCCCACACGCTCCCGATCGTGCTGGTCCCCACTGCGCGAAAATGCTGCGCGAAATAGCGCGGCTTTATCCTCTTGTCGCACCATAGCTTCCGATAGCTGCGCGAATTTCCGCGCGGCACCTGCGCGAATTCGCGCACCTTATGCACTCACACGGCTTCCCCGCCACCCGTCCCGTTTAGCCTAAGCGCTTGATCCCCATGCGCATAAGTTTTATGCGGTATGCCCGAAAAAACCGGCACTGAAGTTGTTTACTGTAATTCTATCAGCATCGAATAATCACCGGTTCACTCATCTCGCACGGTCCAATCCGGATAAACTGAATCTCTTTTAACTCTCTCACGAGGGGCTGTCCATGCATCGAGAGAGCGCCCAATCGGTGAACCCGAGCGTCGCCACATTCGTCGTCGATCCCTTCGTACTCCACGCGCTCCACAACCGACCCCACACCCGCGCGCTCTGGACTGCCCTGATTCTGCTCTCACTGGTGTTCGCGCTGCTTACCTGTCGAATCGAAGCCCAAACATTCCTTGCGGCGAAAACGGCGTACCTGGACCGCCAGCCGATTGATACCGCACAGGCCGCCCGATTCATCGAGATTCTCACGGTGTTGATGGGGATTATCTCTCCAATTATAAAACCGCTTCTCACCGCAGCCCTTCTGTGGGGAGCGGCGCTGTTCGTCGCACGGCTGACCGGTTCAGCCGAAGGCGCCGGCCCGATCGGTGTCAGCCACCCCGGCTCGCTTTCCGCGCCGCGCACCTTCTCGAGAATCCTGTATGTGGCTATCCTGGGCGAAACCATCGCAATCCTCTGCGCGTACCTCCTGCTTCCCCTGATACTGCTCACCCGAACGACCTCCATTGAAATCAGTCTCCGTCCGATTGTCCTCGCTCTGGGCGGCCGCCCAGGAGACTTCTACGAATTGTTTCTGCTCACTATCAGTCTTCCGCTGGTGTGGCAGGCTGTCGTGGTCGGTTCCGGAATGCAGCGCGTGTTTTCGTTTCGCGGACGCGAAGGCTACTGGGTGGCGGGTGCGGTGTTTGGCCTGCTGCATCTGATCGATATTTGGATGTTTGAGTAGGGGAGAGGAAGTTGCCCATGCAATCAAAGCCGCAGGCAATAGAAAGAAGACAGGGCGTCACGCTGTACAAGGCGCTGATCTACGTGTTCGCCTCAATCGGTTTTGTGGCCGCGTTATGCCTGATCTTCTTCTTGAGTTTCATTGTACCCCGTGCGCGGGCAATTGCCCGGCAGGTGTCCGACCAGGCCCATCCGCATCCGGTCGAGGTGTACATCGTCGATCTCGACGCCTCCCTGCCGGATTCGTCCGTCACCGCCGGCCTCGCCGATTTCTACTGGCGTCTCTACGACTCGTTACGTCAGGACTCGGTGTTCCTGTTCGATTCGCAACTACCCCAGCACGGCTTCATCGTCAGAAGCAACCCTGAGACTCAAGCCGTCATGCTCGTGTTCAATCGCCATTGCGGCTGTGAAGTCAGTGGCCTGTTTGATGCGTTGATCGTCCGGGCGGAACTCGCGGACGGACTTCCGGTGGAACGGGACCGCTGGGTTTCTTCCGGTCTGCTCCGGGCTGCGTATCCCTTTAACATCCTCGCGCTCGTGAAGGACGAACGCGCTGTGCAGATAATGATGTCGCGTCGCGATTTGACGCGACTGTCGGACAAAGATCGACTGTAGGGCGCCGTCAGTTCGGCCTCGTAGGTGCCGATAACTTCTATACAGGGAGGAACTGCCATCGGAATCTTCGCGGGGGATATAGGAATCAATCCCGAACGGAATCAGAAAGCGGATCTTCTTGAAAGGAGTTCAGGATGCTGAAGAAGATGGTTACCGTGCTGATGTTGCTGGTCCTGTTTGTGGCCTGCGCGCAGTCCGTCGCGTTCGCCATCGGACCCGCTGACCCGATCAATGTCGCGATCGACGGCGTCCCTGCGACCTGTGCGGGCGGATGCGTCGGCATGTCGTCCTGCGCGGCGTGGGCGCTGTTCTGTGTATTCCAGGCGGTGTTTCCGCCCGACTTCTGGCTTGTTGGGCCATTTGAAACCTGGTAAGTTCACCATACCCTCGTGTCCTGCCGCTGCCGCGTAACTCGCGGTATGAGAATCGGGACAGTGGGCTCGTCGTACGTGGAGGGAGTCGCAAAAGTGCAATCGCAAGGTCATTGGCGATACCTGGGACTGGACCACAAACGCTCCTATCAGCGCAATATGGCGATCAGCCTGCTGATCGTCACCATTTCAAGCGTCGTCGCCGTTGTGATCGGCAGCCTGTGTTTCGGGCCCGGACCATCCACGTTGGTTCGCTTCACCGTTAGCGAACCAACGCTGCCGACAGGCTTTCGCAGCGGCGGCCCGGGACGGCACACTGCGCCGACTGCCGGCGAGCGCGCACACGCCGTGTTCGCAGGAGGATTGCTGGCAAGCATCAGAATCATCCCCGATACGCCGCGCGTCTCCCTGACTCTGACTATCCCGAACGACCAACCACTGTCCCCTCTCCCTGGATTCGAACTGGGTGATCCCGCCGTGATATACGCGCAGGCCGGTGACGGTGACGGTTCGGGCGGCGACACCGACTTCGGCCTGCCCGCAGAGAACTGGCTGCTGCCGGTCGCAGCCCGTTTCGATCTCCCCGCTGCGAGCGAACCCGACCTGATTTTACGCGGTCATGATCGATGCGCCATGATTGCGGTCAGCAATATCTTCTGGCCGATGACCGCTCACCGAAGCGACACCGGCTATGTCGTCGTCGATATCACCATTCACGAAGATGAAACGATATCATATCAGTTCATCAGTGAACAGCCCCCCGGCCGGGGATTCAGATCGGTAACCGAGGATGCGATTGTCTTCCGCTACGACTACAAGGCAAGAATAGTCAACGGCCACCCGGTCGAAAGCACGGTCCGCCTGTATATCACGATCTGCTACGACTGCGAACCCGCGGTGGCCGTCATAAGCGGAAAAGACGACTATCTCGTCAGTATGAAAACCGACTGAGGTTTATATCCCCTGCTTTTGCACACGCGCCGAGACCACACTCTGCCGGCCCACCGACTTTTCACTAGACAGTTTTGCTGCTGCGCGACGCGGCGAGAGGTTTACTGCGCGAATTCGCGCAGCAAACCCCTCCTGCACTGTAGTCACACACCTTGGTGATACAACACTAACCCGTTAAAGCGTAACTCCTTCGGTCTTTTTCACACCACATCATCAGAGTCCGGCACATCTGTTGCTTTACGCCGCGCAGTCAACGTTGACGCTCGAGAGATCATTGTTGTAACGATCAATCACGAGTACGCCGGCGGTTCACGCAGACTGTGGACGCACGGTTCCGTGGTTGAGCGAAATGTTAGCGAGGCGGTCCTGACAGTCGCACGGTCTGCGCGTGCGACCGTCGGGCGCTTGCCCAAAAAACACTTGCATCGCACTGCGAAAGGACCAATGTTATGTTTCATAAAACTATTTCACGGGGGATGGTTCTGATGGTTATCGTGGCCATGATGAACCTCACGATCGGCTGCAACCACCACACCGCACCGACAGATTCGGTTCAACCGACTGCCACCGAAACTGACAAGGTCTCTCAGACATCGGCAGCCGAGCATTCAGCCATCAACGACTTCCTCCAGGACGGCTGGCGCGATGCTATTGTCGGGACCGACGAGTACATCGAGCCGGGGGATGATCCCCTGATCGGAGCGCTTCAGATGCCGAGAATCGAGGCGATCGTCGATAGCTTCTATACTAATGGGTATCGTTTCTCTCGTACGTACTCGTTTGCCCAGTCGCTGTACGCGGTATCTGACGACGGGACCGACTCCGTTTTCGTCAACCGGATTACAGTGGCGTTCGTCTATGCTGCTGACACGACCGAGAAAGCTGCGTATGTCGATGTCATCGATTGCGAGTACGGTCGCGTCATCTCACCCTACTTGCTGTCGTTTGTCTATCCGAGCGGTCAGCAGGGGTGGGCTGGAGTGACGGACGGCGTTTGGCAGTTTGACTACCCGGCAGCAGTCTATCCGGCACGAGCGATGAGCGGGCGTGACGGCAATGCTGCAACGCTCGATGCGCAGATATTCAAGTACCTCGACTGTGTTCGTCGAGAAGCAGCATGGCCGTGTGTTGGTGCCTTGATAGTCTGCGGTGCCACGGGCCCGGGGTACCCGAAATGCGTCGCGCTCGGCTGTGCGGCAGGGGCTATCTATGCCGCTGTCAAATGTGCATTCAAGGTATTCGGATGATGGAATATGGGCAGCCAGTGTAGCAAACTGGTTCAAATGAGGAGTAGCGTATGAGCAAAAATGCCGCCGACACAAGTAAGAAGCCCATTAGTGCGGGTTCCTGGATCGGGATCGGCCTCGCCGTCGGTCTCGGGCTTGGATTCTCGACTGGAGCTGCAAGCGGCGGGGAGTTCATTCCCGCACTGGCCTGGAATCTGATATCGTTCGGCCTCGGCTTGGTAACCGCGCTGCTCTTCCAATGGGCACTCGGCCGCGATGACAAACACGAAAAAACCGTCAGGAATCAGTAGACCGTACCGACGTGCGATAACTATTTCATCGCCGACAGACCCCGCCCCACCACAGGCGGGGTCTGTTGCTCAAATACGATCCCGCGTCACAAACTGTCAACGACGCTCCATGCCCACGTCTTGAAATCTCATCCAATCTACGACTTTTTTCGCCTTTCACCTGTCAAAGTGTGGCAGTACGAGTCACCACATGACGTTTCTGCCTGCGCGACGCGGCGAGGGGTTTGCTGCGCGAATTCGCGCAGGAGACACCACTGAACGTCAGTGTCCGTCATCCGTCACACACACTCCAACTCCATACCCAACATCCGCTTGTACGAATTCTGTGTAAATCCATGGGCGATCGGCACGAAAGTTGTATTGCGAACACACTGATACATGTGGAGCTTCACGCGAGTTGTTCTTCATCAAGTTTGGGCGGTCACGTTTCGATTCAGCTCGAAACTACCTCTTGCCGAACTGCCACGACCAGACTTGTTCCACTCCGGTTGTGAAAGGGGGTGATGTCATGAAGTCCATCAAATGCATCGCGATTGTCTGTCTTGTCTGCGCCTTTGCGGCGCTCAACGGCACGGCGCTGTTTGCGAAAGCCGACGTTCGAAAGCCGAAAGTCCAGTTCTCTGCCGGAGATCAATTGATCCAGGGCGGTCAAATCGTCGGCTGCATGTGTCCAAAGGACACGGGACCGTGTGTTTGTCAGTACAACAACGAGTCGTAGCCGGACCGCGTGAGATAGCTGCGACGTGGATATGGCCGCGCAACGCTCCTGGATCGGCGGCCTAATATCGAGTCAGTTGCAACCGATGTCGTCCGGCGCCTCTCCGCGGGAGGCGTCGGCGACCTTCAAGTAAGGAGGGAAATCATGTTTACGGTTTTGCTAATAATGACGGCTGTACTCGCAACCGATTCGACATTTGTGGCCGAAGAGAGATGGTCCATTCCGCCCGATTTCCAGGTCTCTGCTGAACGAGAGTGGACCTTCTACTCGTTCTGGTCGGTCAATCGTGAAGGCACGAAAGCCGCGTTTATCGATCTGGCTCGCCATGAAGTATGCGTCATGGATCTCCGCGATGAGGTCGTGAAATCGGTCGCGCGTCACACCTCCCAGGCCACCCATGTCTCGTTCAGCGAGACCGCCGAACTCGAGGCCTATGTGCCCTCGCAGAACGTTGATCGCATTGCAGCTCAGGGCGCATATCCCGGCGACGTCAACCTTCCCAGCGCCGTTGTCTGGACCGGCGATGGTAACCTGTTTGTCAGCGATGCCGGCAGCAGGCGGGTGTCAGTATTCGATGCCGACGAAGCGTTCCGATTCAGTTTTCTGCTCCCTCCGGATATGGATACGCCCTGGGATTGCGACCTGCTCGGACCGGATACACTGCTGCTGTCATGCCTGGTCATGAGCGACCCGCAGGACATCAACGCGGGCTTCTACTGCAATGTGGTCGACACAACCGGCAAGTGGCTGCAGGCGTACGCCTACACGCCCGATATCGCGTTCTCGAAAAGACTGTGGACCGGCGTGTCATCCTCGGTCGAGACCGACGAACAGGGCAACACCTTTGTCGTGTTTTCAGTCGACCCGACGATTTATATCTTCGACAGAAACGGCAAACTGACCGGCACGATCGGAGATCGGCCCGATTGGTGGGTTGGGCCGCACGAGATGCTGCGAATCAAAGGCGACTACGACAGCCCGCCCGAAGGACACCTCACTTCGTGGACGCGCATAGTGAAGCTGGTTCGACTCGCCGACGGTCGACTGATTCGAGTTGCTGAAGCCAACGGGTTTGTCCCGGGGTGCACGTCGCGGTTTGTGATCGACGTGTTCTCCCGTGAGGGACAACATCTCGGCGACGCGATCTACTCCGACTACTGGCCGGTGGGAGCCTGCGACGACGGCTCGGTTTTTCTGTTGAGCGTCGACGGGAGCGACCTGGTCCGCGCGTCCTGCACGGTTGGGAGGTAGCTATGCGCAAGGGTTGGAGCATCACCATCATCGCGGTCCTCGCTGTCGCCAACATCGCGCTGATCGTCCAGTTGAAACACGCCCGCGAATCAGCGGTAGCTGTCATTGCTCCCGCCGATACGTATGTCGGCGCAATTCGACTCCCTGATATGACGGTTGTAGATCGAGATGGAGACTCCGTCTCCCTGCGGGAGATCGCGGCAAGACACGGGCACACCATGTTTGTCTTTTTCGCACCATCCGATTGCCCGCCCTGCTTCAGCGAATCGGAGCTGTGGAATGAAGTTGTCCGGCGCGGTGACGCCGCCGTGTACGGTGTAGGCACGCACACCAACGCGCCCGAATTCTTTCAATGGGTGGACAACACTGAATGGGGAATTCAAGCGTATCTTGATACGACAGGCTGGCTCGAGAGGGAGATGAACTTTCGAGTCACGCCGCTGAAGGTGCTGGTTGACTCGACAGCACGAATTCAGTGGGCGGACCCGCCCAGGAGCCCGGGGGAAGAACGCGAGCGTTTCTGGAGGGATCTGGGTTATGCTGTGGCGAACTTGTAAAACACTGGCGAGGTGCGCCGCACTTCTACTCATGCTATGGCTCGCCGCACTCGCTTCCGATGATCAGCTTTCATATCGTGTGACGACCGTTACTGCTGCACCGGAGATCGACGGCCTTCTCGATCTGTGCTGGCGTACCGGCGACTCCGTAACGTCGTTCGTGCAGGTAACCCCGGACGAAGGCCTGCCGCTGTCGGAGCCAACCACCGTCTACATACTTCAGGACAGCCGGGCCCTCTACATAGCCTTCAAATGCAAGACGCCGAACAGGTATCCGGACTGCCGTCGAGAGACGCGTGAGAGCAGGAGCGGCGACGAGGTGTCGTTGTTTCTCGATACGTTTTTCGACCGTCAGACCGCCTATCGGTTCACTGTGTCCTGTGGCAACGTGCAATCGGATGCGGTGCTCTCCGCCAATGGACGGGAGGAGAATATCACCTGGGACGGGGTGTTTGAGTCGGCGGTCTACGTCGATACGGGCATCTTCATTGTTGAAATGGCGATTCCATGGTCGAGTCTGCAGTTCGACAAAGGCGCGCCGGCCTGGGGCTTTAATCTTGAGCGGAAGATTCCAAAGCAGGGCGAGGTCGGATACGCCGTCCCTGTTAAACAGAACGAAGCGTTATCCGTCTCAGGGTTCGGGCGGCTCGAAGGAGTGGCGCCGGCAGACCGAAACCTCGGACTCGAACTGGCGCCCACTACGTTCTTTCGCGCGGAGAAAAGCTACAACGAGCGAAGTGACCGGGTGCGCGTGGGAGCCGATATAAACTGGGCGCTGACACCCGCGGTGCGTCTCCAGACAACCTTCTATCCGGATTTCGCACAGGTCGAAGCTGACCCATTCGCGCTGAATCTCTCCAAGTATGCGATCTACTTCTCCGAGAAACGGCCGTTTTTTGTCGAAGGACAGGAGTTTTTCGATCCCCCCGGCGGGGCGATGGCCGGCCTCCTCACGCTGTTCTATTCCCGGTCGATTGGCAAGAAACTTCCGGACGGGACCGAGGTGCCCATTCAGGCCGGCGGCCGACTGGTCGGCAAGCTCCCCAGAGTGGAGTTTGGGACGCTGCTGGCACGCACCGGGAGCGAAGACTACGAGGGCTGGTACGGTCCCGAGACGCAGCAGGCCGCCACCTTCGCGGTCAATCGCGTCACCGTCCATCCGACTCCCGGAACGACGGTCGGGCTGTTCCAGGCCGGTGAGTACGAACAGGATCACCACAACGATGTCTACTCGGTCGACGCCGGCCTCAGCAACGCGCTGCTGGATGTCTACGGTCAGGTGGCGCGGAGCCGCTACGACGACTACAACGACTGGGCGTGGTTGGGGTCGTTTCATTACACGCCGCGCGGGCTTTCACTACGAGCCGACGCAGTGAGTATCGGCTACGATTTCGACGTCTCCGATATTGGGTTCGTCCCCTGGTACGACTACCGGTCGTACGCTGCTTCGGCAGGCCCGACCGTATATCCGTCGTCCGGATTGTTGACCTACGGGAAGATCGCATTTGGGACACAGTTCGACCGCGAGTACGGTGAGTCAATCTACGCCAGCCGCTACTCGATCAACCTGGCGCTGGCCATGCGATGCAACTGGGGCGCCGGGCTGACCTATGCCTGGGGGAGAGACTTCGAACAGGACATGCGCTATGATCCCCGAAGTTGGTCGGGCTTTCTGCGAAGCGACGTCTCCCGGCGGGCCTGGTTCATAGTGAACGTCAGTACATCACGATCTTTCAACTATCTGCGGTACTATCTCGCCCGGTCGTGGAATATCGACTGGTACGCGAGCTTCAAGCCGCAGTCGGCAATGTCGGTCTTCTTCAACGGTGACGCCTGGATAGAAAACGATCCCGGCGGATCTGTCGAGGAGATCACCTGGCGATTTCGCCCCGGCTGTTCGTACTCGGTCACACGGGACATCAGCATGCGGGCGTATGGTGAGTCGACGGTATATCGGAGTGTGGGGATTCGGTCGGTTCGTGTGGGGCTGTCGCTGGCGTACAATTTCCTGCCGAAAAGCTGGCTCTACCTTGCTTACAATGACTATCAGCGGCGCCGCGATGATCACACCTATCAGCCGCTGGAGCAGGTGTTCGTGATGAAGGTTCGCTATCTGGTGAGCATGTGAATGTTTGCTGCGCGACGCGGCGAAAAGTCTACTGCGCGAATTCGCGCAGTTGGACCAACCGAACGTCACTATCCGTCATCTATCACACACACGCCAACTCTCTCCCCGACATCCTCTTGTACGATTTCAGTGCGAATCCATAGGTGATTGGCACGAAGGTTGTAGATACGGAAACACGTCGACGTTGACACTTGAGACAGAGTAACTTCAATCCTTAACCGCGAAAAGAGGTGATTGACTGTGTCACGCACCAAACGTGTCATCGCAGGGCTGTTTCTCGGTCTGCTGGTAACCGCCAATCTCGCCCAGATCAACGCGCCGGTCACGACCGACTCGCATTCGATGATCGAAGCCCGGCTGTTCCCGATTGGCATCCTCAAGCTCAAGAAGAAACAGTTCAATGCGCAGGGCACGTTCCTCGGCTGCTGGGGAGTCGGATCGGACTGTCTGACAATCCCGATCGGCGACGCCCAACTGACAGTGTCAAGCGCGGGGGTGCACACCCAATAACAGCGATTGCTCGAACGAGGTGGAGGTAGATGAGAATGAAAAAGGTAATGATCCCGACTGCGTTTGTCATCCTGGTGGTGCTGAACGTCATGCTCCTGATACAGAACTTCCAACTGAAAGAAGTCATTCAGAAGCAGGACGAGCAGCCGTCGTTTCTGGTCGACTACGGGGGAGTGTACGAAGACCTTCGGGGAATCTACACCTACCCCGGCATCGGCCGGATGATCGTCGCCGACGGCGCCCCAATCGAAGAAGTGCCTTCGCTTACCCTGGCCGTGTTTCTCTCTTCGGAGACAACCTGCCCGGTGAGTATGAGCGAAGCGCACGTTTTTCGGAATCTTCTTCCCGTCTTCAAAGAACGCGAGCAGTCGATCGTGGCGATCTGCACGCTTCGCGACTCGAGCGCGATCGCGCAGCAGCTCGACGACTGGGAGCTGGAAATTCCGCTGGTGATCGGCGCCGACGATACTTCGATGACTTTTGCGCAGATGGGCATTTCCTCCCGATTCATGCCGTTCAAGATCCTGTACGACTCAACCATGACCGCCGTTTACATCCGGGGGGCCGACAATACGCCGGAGAGCCAGGAGGATTTCGAGCGCGCGGCTTTGTGGTTGAGCGAGATGTTGGCGAAACGGTCCTGACGGTCGCACGGAAAGCGTGCGACCGCCGGACGCTCGCCCAAAAAACAACTTGCATCGAACTATGAAGGGAGCATTGTTATGCTTAGTAAGATTATCTCAAGGGGGATGGTTCTGATGGTTATCGTAGCCATGATGAACCTGACGATCGGCTGTAATAGCTGGTTTGACAACCAGCAGTCCGACGACATCACCGCACCTTCGAACACAGAATTGTCGGATGGTTTGACAGCCACAGTGTGCTCCAAGTATCTGGACGAATCGCCGACCAAGACTTCGGCAATCTCATCGGCGCTGAACGATGAGGATGTGGTCGATGCCCATGAATGGCTGACAGCCCAGGGGTACTCGTTCATGGACACCAACAGCGTTGTGCTCGTGAAACGGTACACGAATGCCGAACCGGAGTCAGCGGCCGACATCGACGCCGAGTCGCAGGCGGCTCGGAAGCCATTTCTTGGCAATGATCCGGTCCGGGTCTTGGAGGATACCATACTCTGGGCGGCATTTGAGAACCCGACCAGCGATCCGGCGAATCACACTGCAATCGTTACGCGCTGGACCAACGCCGGCGTCAAGAATAGCGTCTTTCTGGAGATGGATGTGAGTACTGACACGGCCGCGGTTATGAGAAGTGGTTCTTTCGTTGGTGGAGAGTTCATACCGGATCCCGAACCGGTCGACCTTGCCGGATTCTGGAAGTGCCTGGGTCAGAGCACCGGCAGCGCTCTTCTGGGTTGTGCTGTTACAAACTGCCTCTACTTCAAGTGTGTAGGTGTAAGTGCAGGTGCGAGTGCCATCATTTGTGGCATCGACGCCATATTTGGTGGGAGCTCCGAATCATAGAGGAGAAGAACATGTCGTTTGCCTGCAGTAATCGTGCGGTTGCCCTGCACCTGCTCGGAATGTGCGTTGCAGTTGCGGTAGCCGTCATTATCACAAGGCAATTCAATGAGGCTGCAATCGGCTGGGGAGTCGCCGTAGCGATTTGCGCACTGCTCGCCCAACTCACGTTTGTACCGAAGGAGAAGCTGAACCCGGTTCGGTTGGTGGTCCTTCCGGTGCTTCTGGGCGCTGTGATGTGGGCGATACTCCACTACTTTCCCAGTTGATTGACTCGCCGCAACATTCCTCGCAGCCCCCACCCGTACACCGGGTGGGGGCTGCTTTTGCCGCGTGCGGCGTCGCGGCCGCGTGTACAATTGCTGACATTTTCCAAAAGGGAGGAAGGTCATGTACAAAACACTGGCTGTGATTTCTCTCAGTTTCATCGGCGGTGGAATCGCGATGATCCTGGTGGCCAACTTCTTCAGGACTCCGGAGAATCCCCGTCCTTTCTATCATCCTGTGTTTCTCGGACATTTTGGATGGAAGAAGGAGTGGTGGACCCCACCTGGGTACGTTCTTCAAAGGATCGGACCGATTCTCGTCACCGCCGGATTTCTCCTTATCGCGATCTCGTACTTCATGCGCTGGAATTGAGCAGCAGCAAGGCGGGTCCATCCTCGGACCCGCCTTCCCTTTGCCTACCTGCCGTGTGACAAAAACTGTCCCTCGCAAACAGCCGGCCGCACGCGAGTTTATTCGCAAATCGACGCTATTTCTAACAATTCCACTGTCAAGTCACGGCAGTGAAAGTCATCTCGTGACGTTTCAGCAGCTTGCGCGCAATTTCTGCCTTGACAAAATCCTGCCACACCGCGTATTCTGCGTGTGAGTTTAATGACATTCAAACCCGGTCTCTGGGGGAGCCTGCGGTTTGAACTCGGCGGGGAGTGATCTCGCATCGTGATCGTACATCGGAATCCCACCCGCACCGTGGTCGTGTGTCTCGGCTGATTGTGTCCGACCCGTTGCGGAAGCGCCCGAGGGAAGGGTCCGTACAAGCAACAAAATGAATCGCTTACGCACCGCGTGACTCACACGCGACTGTCGGCTTTTGCATATTGCGCCCCGGGGCGTAGTCGTGGCGGCCCGGAGCGGTAGAGACGATTTAACGACCAGACCGGAAGGGTCTCTGTTATGAAGAAGATATGTGTAGCACTCGTAATGGTGGCTATGCTCGTGTGCATCTTTGCGCCCGGGGTCTCGGCGCGAAGCCGCCCGATGTGGATGGACCAGCTGCAAAACCGCGCCGACAAACCACAGGGCGAGGAGACTGGTTGGAATGTCGACGCTGCAGTCGTGGGTCCGGAGACTACCGAACCCGATCACGAGGCGATTCAGCCAATGCGACATCTATGGCTTGATGTAATCGTGCGGCTCCTCGTGCCTGTTTCCTATCCCTCACCGACGGAGAGCGTCCCTCATGAAACGATTCGATGAGGTTCAGCGGCTGATTGATTCGAAGGACTTTAGCGAAGCTCTTCAACTACTCAAGTCACAGGGCGTGCCAAATCCGGACTCACCGTTGTTGAATCTCTACATAGTCATGGAGAGCGAGCTACTCTTGCACAGTGGTGAGTGTCAGAATCTGCGAATTGACGAAGCCATTGAAGCGCTCAGATTCGGCGATCAGTCCGAAATGTTTGCCCGCGCGAAGTATGTCAAAGGATGGCAATTGGCGATGCAAAGTGACTTTCTCGCTGCGAGGGAACAGCTTGTTGAGTCTTACGCTGGCTATCTCAGGCTCAACTCGAAATCCAAAGCTGCGAGTGCGCTGAACCTGCTCGCGTTTGTGGAGACGCATGTTGGCAACCAATCGACGGCGCTTCTGAATCTTGATCGAGCTTCGCAGTTGCATATCGAAGCTGGTAGTCGTGACAAGTCTATGAATGCGAAAGCGAACAAGGCGCACCTGCTTTGCCGTATAGGGCGGTTTGCTGAAGCGCGTGAGCTGTATGGTGAACTTGAAGCCATGATTCTCGACGTGGGTGAGAGAGGGGTCACCAATTTCTTTATTAACGCAAGTCTGTCCGAGTGTCTCGTCGGCGAGTACGATCGCGCGCGAGGCTACCTAGACGAAGTTTCAGAGAGCTTAATGTCTCATCCACGCGAGCATGCGGTTGCCCTCGAGGTCAAAGGCAAACTAGAAACCCTTCGCGGCAATCTCACCAAAGCCGAAAAGCATCTCTCCGAAGGGCTCAAACTCTCTCTGCAGATCGCCCCCGAGTCAACCCTCGTCTCCCAAACCAAACGCCTCCTCGCCGATGTCTATGTCGCCATGAAAGATTATGACCGGGCGAGAACTGTCGCCGAGGAAGCCCTCGCGGTCGCAACCAAGATAAACGAACGTCTTGAAATAGCCGCCTGTCACCGGGTGTTCGGACAGGTCGATGCCTATCGGGGTGAGTATGAGTCCGCCCGCGAGTGGTTCCGCAAAGCCATCGATATGCTGGCGATGATCGGCGCCCAGTACGAGTTGGCAGTCACACGTTTCTGCGCCGTCGAGTCAGGCATATACACAAGTACAGAGTCTATCGCACACCTCACTCTCGCCAAGGAGTATTTCGCGCGGGAGCAGGTCAAGCCGTACCTCGACAAAACCGACCGCGCCCTCCATACCCTCACCTCCCACCGGGCCAAACCCGCCACCGCCGACCGCGAAGCCCCGATTGTCGTCTCCCAGAGCCGGGCCATGCAGACCATTCTCGAGAAAATCGAGTACGTCGCCCCGTCGAACATGAATGTCCTCCTGCTCGGAGAGACCGGTACCGGCAAGGATTTGATCGCACGGTGGATTCACCATGTCTCCGGGCGGACCGGCGAGTTTGTCTCCGTCAACGCCGCCGCGATCCCGGACAACATGTTCGAGGCCGAGTTGTTCGGCTACAAACGCGGCGCCTACACCGGCGCCGAAAGCGACCGCGCGGGCCTGATCGAACTGGCCGCCGGCGGAACGTTTTATCTCAATGAAATCGCCGACACGACACCCGCCGTCCAGGCGAAACTGCTCGAAGTCATCGAGAACAAACGCCTCCGCAGGCTCGGCGAGAACAACGAACGGGCCGTTGACTTCCGCCTGATCGCCGCCTCAAACATCGATATCGTCGCGCTCGTGCAGCAAAACAAGTTCCGTGCCGATCTCTACCACCGCCTGAACGAAATCCCCATCGCCCTCCCGGCCCTTCGCACACGGCCCGAGGACATCTTGCCGCTGATCGGTCACTTCCTGCGCCTGAACGGCGCCGACGGTGATCTCGTGCGGTGTCGGCATGACATCGCTCGACTGGCAAAAGTGTTGTCGTCCCGCATCTGGCCGGGAAACGTCCGGGAACTGCAGGCGGAAGTGCGCCGCCTCTGGGTCGAATCGCGCGGCAGTATCGATCGCATGGCCCATATGCTCGATCGCGACCGCTCCGATATCGAACGCCGCGAATTGCTGGAATTGCTCGACACCTGCGGGGGAAATCGCCGCGAGATGGCCCGCCGCCTCAATGTCAGCGACTCCACCATTCGCTACCGCCTCCGCAAATTCGGAATCGATACCGCAGAGCAGGTCCCGGCCAGTTTCTGATTCGGTCGAATAACATGGCAGCAGGTCCGAACCCCCGCCGAGGCGGGGTTCGGACTGCCCGCTAAACAACCACTCGTCTCGAACCGGTATCATCGGGCAGGATGTTGCCCTGTCACACGACCTCCCCCTGCGCGACGCACCCCACATGCTCCTGCGCGAATTCGCGCACTCCACACGATCCGCAAACTCTCCCCGAATGTCTCTTCGCATGCACATCCTGTCCTCCCGCATACTGTTAGTCGATTGTTACAATCAGTCACACGATCCGGTACGGCGGTTGCATACGCGCTTCACGGGCGGACGGGGAGGTCGCCTCCGTTGTCCGTTCGAGCGCTGTTATTGCCTGACCGCCGGGCCGATGGTCCCGCCACGACCGAGACCCTCGTCGCCATCGGCTCGGCGGCTCAAAAATGGATCCGTGAACGTATAATCTGTGGTGGGGTGAGCGTGCGTCACGTATCTTGTGTCAAAATCGCTCTGGCCTGTCCGGTGCGGCAAAACCGGACATCCGGAGGGGAGAGCTATCATGCGACAGATTGGTTCGGTCCTGACGGCCGCGCTGGCATGCGCGCTGCTGATCACCTGCGGTGCGCGGACGGTGTTCGCCAAGCCGATGCCTCCCCGCTTCTTTTATTACTCCTACGAGTTCATCCCGGCCCTGCAGCCGGGTCCGGTCACGCTCCGCGTGACGCTCTATGACACCACCGGCTGCACCGACATCTCAGCCGAGTTTTTCCACGACGACAACATGGGCTACAGCGGCCCCAAAACGTTTCCCGTGATCAAAACCGAGCAGGAGCCGAGCGTGATCATCGACCTGCCGGTCGTCCTCCCGGAAAACGACACCTGCGGCTTCTGGATGAAGTTCGAGTCGTCGTGCGGCTATCCCCAGTGGGCGGGGCGCTTCTGGGTGACCGGCCCCGATTCGGTCGAGGTCTGGACCCACGACGTCCGCGTCTACGCAGTAAACACCCGGGAGGAGGTGATCATTCCTGACTCCAGCGAATGGAAAGCTCGCCTGGAGGCGATGGAGCGCTTAATGAGCCGGCCTCCCGAAGCAGTCTGGCCATCGGAGAACGGACGTCAACTCACTCCCGAAGAGGCCAAAGTTCGTGCTCACACCCGCTTCCTCGCCGCACAGAAAGCGCACTTTGATTCCTTGCGGGCGGTCGGCGACTCCGGCTGGGTGCGATTGGAGGACGGTACCAAGAAGAAGGTGGACCGCAACGAGCACCGCCGCGAAGTCGAGATGCAGAAGCTTCGCGAGCTGGAGAAGGAGCCGCTCGAGGGACGTTCCGATCAAGCTGTGATGGTTGACGGTGAACTGTGGCTCAGAGCCCCCGGTGACAGCCTCTTCCACAAGTCCGTTGGCTACACCAAAGAGGAACTCAAGGTGGTAGCGAAACAGCACGCGGACTCTGTTCGCCAGTGGGCCGACACCGCGCTGCACGACGTTGTGCTGGATCTCTCGAACCCGGAGTTGCTCGAAAAGGCATCGCGAATCGCAGATTCGTTGGTCCCCACGGAACGCGCTGGGTATTATCGCACGGAAGTAAGAGGAGACAAACTGCTCCAACTGCGGAAGTTACTCATCAGATGGAGTATCTACCCCAACTATCCGACACCGCTACCGAAAAGCACTGAGTAGGTCTGCTCCGTTTTCACCCCCACCGACTCGACAAACCATACCACCCTTTCCCACAAGATGCCGCCCACATCACCGTCCAATCCACCGAGTCGGGCCGGCTCCGCCGGTCCGATTCACTTCCCCCTTGCCATCCCCCCCCGAATTCCCTACCATTGCTCCCTATGAAACTAGGCATCATCGGCAAGCCGCAGGCGGGGAAGACGACCGTGTTCAACGCGGCCGCAGGCCAGGAAGTCGCTGTCGGCGACTTCTCCAAAGCCATCCACCGCGCACAGATCAAAGTCCCGGACCCACGTGTCGACCGCCTCGCCCAAATCGTCAACCCGAAAAAAATCACCTATGCCGAGATCGAATTGCTCGATGCTCCCGGTCTTACGGGACAGGGGAAGGAGGCCGGCGCCGTGGAAATCGGAGCCGACCTTCGCGGCGCCGATGCCCTTATCATGGTCGTCGATGCGTTCTCGTCCGGCGCACGTCCGAAAATCGACATGCAGAACCTCATCGATGAAATGGTCCTGCTCGATGCCGCGCATATCGAGTCCATTCTGGATAAGAAAACGCGAAAGCGTCAGTTGTCCGGCGACAAATCGGAGGAACGCATAATCGACGTGCTCTCGCGATGTCGCGCCGCTCTCGAACAGGAAACCCCGATCATAGAACTGGGTCTTCCCGAGGAGGAACACAAGCTGATCCGAGGCTTCACGTTTCTGACCCAGAAGCCTCTGCTGGTCGCGATCAATATCGCGGAAGAAGATATCCCCCGGGCCGAACAAATCGGCGCCGAATACGCGTCGGTCGTTTCTGCCGGCCGGCGCGAAGTCGCGGTGCTGTGCGGAAAAATTGAAATGGAACTGGTCGGACTCGATGCCGCCGACCGTACAGCCTTTCTCAACGATCTCGGCATCGCCGCGCCCGCCATGGACCAGGTCATCCAGAAGTCCTACGCGCTGCTTGGCCTCATATCATTTCTCACACAGGGGGAAAAAGAAGTGCGAGCGTGGACCATCCCGCGCGGGTATACCGCGCCTCGCGCCGGCAGTGTCATCCACTCCGACATCGAACGCGGCTTCATCCGCGCCGAGGTAATCACCTACGAAGACTTCGTTGCCCTCCAGACGCCGGCGGCCATCAAGGCGGCAGGGAAGATGCGCCTCGAAGGCAAAGAATACGTGGTTGCCGACGGCGACGTTATCCTCTTTCGGTTCAACGTTTAAGCAGGGAACCGAACCGCTTCTCTCCTGTTCTATTGCCTGCCCTGTTCAAAACTTGCGCAGGACTGCCGAAAGTATGATTATGCGTACAACGAACATGTGACCGGGCGCGAAAATACACTGAACCTATGGAACAGACCAAAACCGATACCAAAACAGACAGCCAGAGCGGCTCGCAGGCAATTCCAATCCTCCCACTAAAGGGAACGGTGGTCTACCCGTTTCTCGTCGTGCCGCTGATGATACAGGAGGCGGAGTATGTCCGCCTTGTCGATGAAGCCCTCATGCGCGGTTCGCGGATCGGGCTGTTCGTCCAGAAAAACCCGCAACAGGATAACCCCGGCCCGAAGGATCTCCACGACATCGGTACCTCCGGCAATATCCTGAAAATGCTTCGGTTCCCCGATGGAACCGTGCGGTTTCTCATCCAGGGACTCGCGCGCGTCCGGATCAAACGATTCGCGACCACCGAGCCGTACTTGTCGGGCGAAGTCGAAGAGATCGACGAAGTCAATACCGACCCGGTGAAAACCGAGGCGCAGCAGCGAACTATCCTGACCGCCATCAAAAAACTCGTCGAGCTTGCGCCGTATCTCAACGAAGAGTTCCACGTTTCCGTCATCAATCAGGATACGATTTCCAAGCAGGCCGACTTCATCGCCTCGAACCTGAATATCACGCTCGAAGACAAACAGGCCGTTCTGGCCGAGCGCGATGTGCTCCAGCGACTGAAAAAGCTCTACCAGTGGATCTCAAAAGAAATCGAGGTTCTTGAACTCTCGCAGAAAATTCAGGCCGAGGCCGCCAGCGAACTGGGAAAATCGCAGCGCGAATACATCCTCCGCGAACAGCTCAAGGCCATCCGGCGCGAACTGGGCGAAGCCGACGGCAAGGCGGAACTCGATGAGTTTGATATCAAAATCAAAGAGGCCCGCATGCCCGAGTACGCGGAAAAGGCCGCGTTCAAGGAACTCGACCGACTCCGCCAAATGTCGCCCTCGTCGGCCGAATACACCGTCTCGCGCACCTACCTCGACTGGCTCGTCGCGCTGCCCTGGTCGGTTTCCACCAAAGACATCCTCGATCTGAAAAAGGCCAAACGCATTCTCGACGAAGACCATTATGATCTCGAGAAAGTGAAAGACCGCATCCTCGAACACCTCGCCGTGCGTAAACTGAAGGCCGATATCAAGGGCCCGATCATCTGCTTCGTCGGTCCGCCCGGCGTGGGGAAGACCTCCCTCGGCCGTTCGATCGCCCGTGCTATGGGCCGCAAATTCGCCCGCGTCGCGCTGGGCGGCATGCGCGACGAGGCCGAAATCCGAGGCCACCGCCGTACCTATATCGGTTCCATGCCCGGACGCATCATCCAGAGCATCCGCCGCTGCGAGTCCAACAACCCCATCATCATGCTCGATGAAATCGATAAACTCGGTTCCGACTTCCGAGGCGACCCGGCGTCCGCCCTGCTCGAAGTGCTCGATCCGGAACAGAACAACACCTTCTCGGATCACTACCTCGATATCGCCTTCGACCTGTCGAAAGTCATGTTTATTACGACCGCCAACTGGCTCGAACCGATTCCCCCGGTCCTCCGCGATCGCATGGAAGTCATCCGTATTCCCGGTTACACCGATATCGAGAAACTGCAGATCGCGCGGCGGCACCTCTTGCCCAAGCAGCTCGAAAACCACGGCCTGACCGATTCCCATATGGAGCTGACCGACGCCGCCATACGGACACTCATCGACGGCTACACGCGCGAAGCGGGCCTACGCAATCTCGAACGCGAAATCGCATCGGTCTCCCGCAAAGTCGCTCGCAGGGTCGCCGGCGGACGGTCCGCCCGCAAAACCGTGATCGACAGCAAAAACATCCCCAAACTCCTCGGTCCGGTCCGCTTCACCCGCGAGGTCCTCACCCGCAAGGGACTGATCGGCGTCGTGCCCGGGCTGGCCTACACCGCGGTCGGCGGCGAAGTCCTGTTTGTCGAAGCGACCTGTATGCCCGGCAAAAACGGCATGACGCTGACCGGCCACCTCGGCAACGTCATGAAAGAGTCGGCCCAGGCGGCGCTGTCGTTCATTCGCTCCAATCACGAACCGCTCGGAATCGACCCGGAAACCTTCAAAGACTCGGAGCTGCACATCCATGTTCCGGCAGGCGCCACTCCCAAAGACGGCCCCTCCGCCGGTATCACCATGGCCGTCGCCCTGGCGTCGCTGTACACCAAACGCCCGGTTAAGCCCTGTCTGGCCATGACCGGTGAGGTGACCCTGCGCGGTGAGCTGCTCCCCATCGGCGGTCTCAAGGAGAAGCTACTGGCCGCGGTGCGCCTCGGCGTCGACACCGTCATCCTGCCGGAAGACAACCGCAAAGATATCACCGAACTGCCGGCCGAAGTCCGCAAGAAACTCAAAATGAAGTTCTTCTCCGATGTGCTCTCGGCCATTAACTTTGCCCTGGACAAGCCGGCGCCGAAAAAAACGACCCGGCGCTCCAAAAAGTCGTCCGTGAAATGATCGCCGGGGACAACCTATGAAACTGGTCACCGCCGCCCAGATGCGGGCCATCGACCACGAGACCATCCACGCGGTCGGGATTCCCGGCCCGGAACTCATGGAAAACGCCGGCCGTGGCATCGCCGCCGAAATCCTCGCCGACCATATCGCCCACCCTGAAGACACCCACGTCGTCGTCTTCTGCGGCAAAGGCAACAATGGCGGCGACGGCTTCGTGATCGCCCGGTACCTGCATGAGAACGATGTCCAGGTCTCGGTGTTGTTTCTTGGTCCGGTTGAGAAGCTCTCCGATGACGCCCGGCTGAATCACGATCGGGCCCTGAAAGTCGGCGTCGAAATGCATCAACTCACCGACATAGCCGACCTCCCCGAAGAACTCGAATGCGACATCGTCGTCGACGCTGTCTTTGGAACGGGTTTCGAGGGTTCTCCGCGCGGACTGGCCGGCGAACTGATCGAATACATCAATCGTCAGGACGCCGAAGTCATCGCGGTCGACATGCCCTCCGGGCTCAACGCCGACACCGGCCAGCATGATGGCGCCGTGATCGAGGCGAGCTACACCTACACGCTGGCGCTTCCGAAGTACGGCCTGTATCTGACGCCGGGTCGCGAATTGTCGGGTGTGACCGAGACGGTGCCGATCGGTATTCCTGATGCGGTCGTCGAGGCGGCGCAGTTGCCGGATGAGTTAATCACCCTGGAGATGGTGACCGATATGCTGCCGATGCGCAAACCGGACGGCCACAAAGGGGATTTTGGCAAGCTGTTGCTGGTGGCTGGATCAACCGGATTAACCGGGGCGGCGTGTATGGCCGGGCAGGCCGCGGTCCGATGCGGCTCCGGGCTGGTCAAGATCGCCTGCCCCAAAACGGTCCTGCCGATTATCGCATCGAAACTGACCGAAGTGATGACGTACCCGTTGCCCGATGTCGCACGGAAGGGCGCACTCGCACTTCGCTCGCTCGGCGAAATTCGCGCGCTGTTGAATGAACACGACGCTCTCGTGCTCGGCCCCGGTATCGGACGGCATCGCGAGACATTCGAGCTCGTGCGCCGCCTGCTCGCGCAACTCGACAAGCCGACAATCATCGATGCCGATGGCCTGAATGCGCTCGCCGACCATCTCGATATCGTCCGCGAGTGCTCCGCTCCGCTCGTGCTCACGCCCCACCCGGGAGAATACAGGCGCCTGACCGGCCTCGATATTCCGGAAGATTTCCGCGAAACCTGCGCGATGGTGCGTGAGGTTGCCACCGACCTCGGCGTCGTGCTCGTACTCAAAGGTTCACCGACCATCATCGGCGAACCCGGCGGCTTGACGTACGTGAATCAGACCGGCAACGACGGCATGGCTACCGGCGGTTCGGGCGATGTGCTCTCGGGAATGATAGGTTCGTTTCTGGGGCAGCGGATGACGCCCATCGAAGCGGCTGTTGCCAGCGTGTTCATTCACGGCATGACCGGCGATCTGGCGGCCGAGGCCTACACGAACCGCGCCATGATCCCCACTGATATGATTTCTTTCCTACCCAAAGCCTTCGCCCTGCTCGAAGGGTAGAGGCTCTATCTCGCTCGCTGCAACTGCACCCGCTACCCGTTCGCCCCGTGGCACTTCTTGTACTTCTTGCCCGATCCGCACGGACAGGGATCGTTCCGACCCACCTTCGGCATCTCCCGCCGCACCGTGCGCTGCCCGGTCCCGGCCTGCGATGCCTCCGCCATCGGATTTTTCTCCTGTCGTCCGCTCGGGTCGGCGACCGCCGCCGCCGCGTAGCCCATACCGGTCGAGTCGGCATGCCGCGCCACCATCTCCGGCTGACGCTGCTGCTGGCGCTCCTGCTCCGGCATGCGTACCTGCAGCTTGAAAACGAGATTGACGATCTCGCGATCGATTTCGCCGATCATCTTCTCGAACATCTTGAACGCTTCTCGCTTGTAGATGTCGATCGGCTTGCCCATCGCCCCGTGATACGCCCGCAGGCCGATTCCGGTCCGAAGTTCGTCCATCTCGGCGAGGTGATCACGCCAGTGGCGGTCGATCGTCGACAGCACCGCGTACCGCTCCAGCTGCCGCATGATCTGTTCGCCGTACGCCGCCTCCTTCTGCTCGTAGATTTTCATCACGAGCTCCATCGACGATTCTTTCAACTTCTCCTGCGACAACTGCTCGATATATTCATCGGCGATTCGCAGGTTGACGAGGAATATCTTTCGAAGCTCGTCGAGGTAGCCGGTCAGGTTCCAGTTCTCGGCGTATTCGATCTTGGCCGGGCAGTATTCCTCGATCATGCCGTCCACCACCTCGCCGATCAACTCGACCACTTCCTCCTTGATGGACTCTCGTTCCAGCGCCGCCAGTCGTCGTTCGTAGATCCACTTGCGCTGGACATTCATCACGTCGTCGTATTCCAGCGTGTGTTTGCGAATCGCGAAATTCTGCGCCTCGACCTTCTTCTGCGCCCGCTCGATTGCGTTTGTGACCATCTTGTGCGTGATCACTTCGCCTTCCTCGAGTCCGAGCCGGTCCATCAGCGAGCCGAGCCGCTCGCCGCCGAATAACCGCATCAGGTCGTCCTCCAGCGAGAGGAAGAAGATCGATGATCCGGGGTCGCCCTGGCGTCCGGCGCGCCCGCGAAGCTGACGGTCGATACGACGGGAGTCGTGCCGCTCCGTACCCACGATATGCAGTCCGCCCGCTTCGGCCACTCCTCGTCCCAGCTTGATATCCGTGCCGCGACCCGCCATGTTGGTGGCGATCGTCACCGCTCCCGGCTGACCGGCCTGTGTTACTATCTCCGCTTCACGCTGGTGCTGCTTCGCGTTGAGCACGTTGTGCGGGATATTCTGACGCTTCAGCATCCGCGACAGCGTCTCCGAAACTTCAACCGATATCGTCCCTACCAGCACCGGCCGACCGGCCCGGTGTTTGTCGGCGATCTCGTCGATAATCGCGTTGTATTTCTCGCGCCTCGTGCGGTATATCTGGTCGTCCCGATCGTCGCGGATACACGGCAGATTGGTCGGAATGACGTTTACATCCATTTTGTAAATGTCCCAGAACTCCGGCGCCTCGGTCTCCGCCGTACCCGTCATGCCCGCCAGCTTGTCGTACATGCGGAAGTAGTTCTGCAGCGTAATCGTCGCCAGCGTCTGGCTCTCGGCCTCGATCGTGACGCCTTCCTTCGCCTCGATCGCCTGGTGAAGCCCGTCCGCGTAGCGCCGTCCCGGCAGGATGCGGCCCGTAAACTCGTCGACAATCATCACCTTGCCGTCCTGCACCACGTATTCGACATCCTTCTCGTACAGAGAATATGCCCGCAGGAGTTGGTTGATTGCATGTACCTTCTCGGAACGCTCCGCATGCAGCGCATACAACTCCTCGGTGCGGGACTGGCGTTCCTCCGCCGACAGGCTCTCGTCTCCGTCGAGCTCTGACAACTGCGTCGACAAATCCGGAATCTCGAACAGACGCTGCTCCTCCGGAGAGAACTGGCTGTTGCCGAGATCCGTCAGCGCGATCGTATGTTCGCGCTCGTCGATATAGTAATACAGACGATCGTCGATCTCGTGCAGCCGCTTGTCGCGCATATACGCCGACTCCACGTCGGTCACCAGCTGCTGAACACCCGGCTCCTTGAGCACCTTGAGCAATCGCTTGTTCTTCGGCGCGCCGCGACGAACCGCCAGCAGCTTCGACCCGGCCTCGAACTGATCGTCGGATTTACCCTCCTCCAGCAGCTTCTCCGCCTCCGCGACTGTTTCGTTGAGCAGGTTGGTCTGTTTGCGTACCAGCGTCTCCACCGTCGCTTTCATCTGGCGGTACCGATCGTGCCCGCTCGCCTCGACCTGCCCTGAGATGATCAGCGGCGTCCGGGCCTCGTCGATCAATATCGAATCGACCTCGTCGATGATCGCGTACGAGTAGTTCCTGTGCACCCGGTCCTCGGCCCGCTGCGCCATGTTGTCGCGGAGATAGTCGAATCCGAACTCGTTGGCCGTGCCGAACGTCACGTCACAGCCGTACGCCGCCCGGCGCTCTTCGTTGTTCATCTGGTTCTGAATCACCCCGACCGTCAGCCCCAGATACTCGTATATCCGCCCCATCCACTCGCGGTCGCGCCGGGCGAGGTAATCGTTCACCGTCACTATGTGGACACCCGTGCCGGGTAGGGCGTTGAGGTACGTCGGCAGCGTCGCCACCAGCGTTTTCCCTTCGCCCGTGGCCATCTCTGCGATTTTGCCCTCGTGCAGAACGATTCCACCCATCAACTGCACGTCGAAATGGACCATGTTCCAGTCGGTGTCCTGACCGACCACCTTCCACGATGTCCCGACATGCCGGCGACACGCCTCCTTGACGACCGCAAACGCCTCCGGGAGAATGTCATCCAGTGTCTCACCGGCCGCCAGTCGAGACCGAAACTCCGCGGTCTTTCCCCGAAGTTCATCCTCGCTGAGCGTACTGAGTGTGCCGAACTGCGCGTTGATCTCGTCGACGATCGGCGTCAGCCGCTTGACCTCGCGTTCGTGTTTCGTGCCGAATACTTTTGTGATCAGGTTCCACATGATTGTCTATAGAGTTCCTTTAGCGGTGTTTTTCTCGTGTAATCATACAGCATAGCACATTTGATACACAAGTGCAATTGCCCCGTTGCACTTCCCCTGCTCATCGTGCACGACATACCGGGTACAACACCGTCTTACCGCCGTCTGTGCCCGCTCGAAGGCGGCCGGTACGAACTCCGGGCTGACCAATGAGCGCTTGCCCGCTGCGATGCCGGGCTGTACTTTGTGTTCAGAATGCACGAGACGGAACCCGGCATTGTGGTCGCCCTCCGCGGGCGGCTCTTCGAAGTCAGCGCCACGGACGGAAGTCGAATGTTGTGCGAGGTGCGCCAGAAGGTCAAAACCGACGCCTGTAACACGACGCCGGTCGCGGCGGGCGACGACGTCGTTTTCTGCAGAACCGACGACAGCCGTGGCGTGATCGAAGAGGTTCGCCCACGCCGCTCAGCGTTTTTCCGCCCGATGGTCGGTCTGGAACACAACCAACAGGTGATCGCCGCTAACCTCGATCAACTTGCCGTCGTCGCGTCCGTCGTCTCGCCCCCGCTCAAGCCGGGTTTCATCGACCGATGTATTGTCGCCGCCTATCGCGGCTCGCTGTCCCCGCTGATTGTCATTAACAAAATCGATCTTTCTCCCGCCGACGGTTTCGATGAGTTCGTCGACACCTACCACAGGATCGGTTTCACTATCCTGAAAGTCTCGGCGGAGACCGGCGACGGCGTCGATACGCTGCGCTCACGCCTCGCGTCCCACCGGACAATCTTTGTCGGCCATTCCGGGGTGGGGAAGTCCACCCTGTTGAACCGACTCATTCCCGGCCTGAATATCAAAACCCGCGAAGTCTCGGCCTATTCCAACAAGGGGAAGCACACTACCACATCAGTCGAATTCTACGAACTCCCCAGCGGAGGCTTCGCCGTTGATTCCCCCGGACTCAAGCTCTTGGGCCTCTGGGAAGTCAGCCGGTCCGAACTGGCCGACTACTACCCTGAATTCGAAAGGTTACGGAACCAGTGCCGCTTCAAACCCTGCAGCCATACCCATGAACCCGGCTGCGCGGTGCAATCCGCCGTGGCCGACGGCACCGTAAGTCGCCTCCGGTATGACAATTACAGGGCTATCTACGGCTCACTGCCGGGACGCTGACTCCCCGGTGCAGGCCGAACCGACACGGGCCGATAAGGAACTATATGGCGCCCAAAAGCAGCAAAGAGTTTAAAGTCGGCCTGCTGATCCTCATCGGCATCATCATGCTCGCCGTATCGCTCTACTGGCTCCAGGGATACAAGCTGGAAAGCAACGCCTACGTCGTGCGGGTACACTTTGAAGACGTTGGCACCCTGTCGGTTGGCGACAAAGTGGCGGTCTCCGGTGTCCATAAGGGCAAGGTCAACGCCATGGCCCTCTCCGACACCGGCGTCGTCGTCGAACTGCTCATTTACCAGGATGTCGTACTCCGCTCCGATGCCACGTTCCGTATCCGAAACATGGGCGTCATGGGCGAGCGATATATCGCCATCGACCCCGGCGCCGCCCCCGATTTCCTCGAAACCTCCGGCATCCTGCCCGGCGACTACGACGTCGGCATCCCGGAAGTGATGGGAATGATCGGCGAGGTCGTCTCCGAACTCAAACTGACTCTGCAGGATCTGCGAACCGCCATGGGACCGGAGTCGACTATCGATCGACTCAACAAGACCCTCGGCAACCTCGAGAGCGTCACCGCCACGATGGCTTCGTTTCTGGCCGACAACCGTTCGCGGATGGACACCACCGCCCTCAACATGCTCGAAGCGAGCCGCGATGTGCGCCGTATCGTGAGCGGCAACGTTCAAATAATAGACTCGACCCTCACCCGCTTCAACCGCGCCTCCGTCGGCTTCGAAGCCTTTGTAAACACGCTGGATTCACTCTCCAATGCCACCCGCCGCCTGGCGCGGGCGTTTAACGAGGGCGACGGAACGCTCCAGGCTCTGCTCGAAGACCGGCGGCTGTACGATGATCTGCGGAGAACCGCCGACGATCTCGATGATCTCATCCTCGATATTCGTCAGAATCCGGACAAGTATATCAACCTCAAGTTCGAACTTTTCTGACCCTCCGCCGCTAAGAGAAAGTCTTTGTCTTTTCTCCCGGCACGGCGTATGTTTTTTCCATGCTGGAAACGCTGTGTGATCTGGTGTCGCGCTGCCGACGGGCCGTCGTTCTGACCGGCGCCGGCATCTCCGCCGAGTCCGGCGTCCCGACCTTTCGCGGCAAAGAAGGACTGTGGGGAAAATTCCGCGCCGAAGAGCTGGCCACCATGGAAGCCTTCCTCGCCAACCCCAAAATCGTCTGGGAGTGGTATAACTGGCGACGCCGCCTGATTGGCGACGTCCGTCCCAATCCCGGCCACTACGCCCTCGTCGACCTCGCCCGTTATTTCGACTCCTTCACGCTCGTGACGCAAAATGTCGATGGTCTGCACCGGCTGGCCGGCTCCGAAGACATCCTCGAGCTGCACGGCAATATCAACCGCAACAAATGTGTCAAGTGTGACACCCCGTATGAAGACCGCGAGATCGACCCCGATCGGATCCCCCGATGCCCGTCCTGCGGCGGTCAGATTCGCCCCGGCGTCGTCTGGTTCGGCGAAATGCTGCCCGGCGAAATCATCGATGCCGCGTTTCGGCGGTCCGAACAGGCCGACCTGTTCTTCTCCGTCGGCACCTCCGCAATCGTCCATCCCGCCGCGTCGCTTCCGCTGACCGCCAGGCACTGCGGAGCGACCCTGGTGGAAATCAACCCCGAAGAAACGCCCCTCAGCGCCCTTGCCGACTTCCGCATCCCCCAGCGTTCCGGCGAATTCCTCCCGGCGCTGCTGGACGCGCTCCGAAAACGGGCCGGATCGGACCACCCCGCATGATCGGTATGACAAACACCGCGTATAACAAATGATGACACCACACTCCCACAACCCCGCTGCCGCCGCCCGCCGCCCGCTTTTGCTCGCTGTGCTGGCAATCGCGCTTATCGCCCTCTCAGGATGCGTCTACTACAATACGTTTTACAACGCGCGCAAGGCGTTCAACGAGGCTGAGCAGCAGCGCAAAGGCTCCAAACAGGCCGGCCGAGGCGGCGAAAGCGCCTACCGCGTCGCGATCGACAAATCCCTCAAAGTTGTCGAGAACTATCCCAACTCGAGCTGGTACGACGACGCCCTGTACGTCCTCGGCGTCTCATACTTCCACACCGACCAGCCCGGCAAAGCGGAACGACGCTTCCGCGAACTGCTCGCCAATTACCCGGAATCGAAATACGTCCCCGAAGCCACTCTGTACCTCGCGCAATCGAAACTGCAGCTCGAGGAAGAGTCCGACGCCATGGTCCTCTTCGAGGGAATATTCGCCGATCCCGAGTATTCCCGCGATCTCAAGGCTCAGGCCGCTCTCGCCCTCGGTAATTACCACTTCTCGGAAAGCGACTGGGACCGCGCCCGAAGCTACTTCCTGGCGGTGCGCGACTCCCTCGGCGGCAGCGATCTCGAACTGCAGGCGCAGGCGCTGATTGCTGACGCCGCCTACAACGCCTATCGCTTTCGGGATGCGCTTGGCGATTACCTGCAGGTGCTCGGCATGAACCCGCCCCCCGATCAGAAATACCACGCCCTCTTCCAGGCCGCCCAGTGCTCCTACCACATGCAGCGCATCGACGACGGCCTGGATTACCTCGATCGCCTCCTCACCGACGACCTCTACTACGATTCGCTTGGTGTCCTCCTGCTGGAGGTTGCCCACGGCTATGAAATGAACGAGGATCTCATGCTGGCGGAAGCGACCTACGAGGACATCACCGTCCGCGCCAACAAAAAACCGATTATCGCCGAAGCGTACTACCGCCTGGGACTAATCGCCCAGTATGATTACGACGATCTGAAACGCGCCAAGGAATATTACGACAAGGCGGCTGAGGCCAATCGCGGGGTAGAGGCCGGCCAGCTCGCCCTCCAGAAATCGTCGGATATCGGCAAACTCGAAACCTACGCGCGTGACACCGAGCTCGATTCGACCGCCACCGAGGAAGCCATCAACGAGGCGGCACACACCCAGTACCTCCTCTCCGAACTGTACTGGTTCCAGCTCAATAAACCCGAATCGGCTATGGTCGAAATGGCCTACATCCTCGATGCCTACCCTGAGTCCGAACACGCCCCCCGGGCCATGATCGCACTGGCGCAAATGTACCGCGACCATCAGGCCGATACATCCGCCGCCGATTCCCTGCTGCGTTTGATGTTGAAAACGTATCCGAACTCCGACGATGTCCCGCTGGCGCTGGACCTGCTCGGTCTCCGCGGCACCGCCGCCGATACCGGCTACGCCGAGCTCTATATCCATCGCGCCGAGCAGTTCCTCGTCGATAGCGGGAATCCCGACTCGGCGATGTACTATTATCGCTATGTCGCGGACCACTTCCCGGAATCCAGGTATTGGCTGCAGGCGCAGTTTGGTGCCCTGTTCGTACAGGAGCAGTATGCCCTGCCCGGTGACTCGTCGCTCGTCTTCGCCTACCGGGACCTTGCCGACTCCTTCCCCGGTACCGATTGGGCTAATCTCGCCTCCCAGCGCCTCAGTCAGACGCCCCCGCGTGTCCGACCGAAACCGGGCGACGACCGGCCCACTGATGACCGGGAGGAAGACCTCTTCGCCGAAGTTGACGATACGGCCGGGGAGATGTCGGCCCTCGACGACGAAGGCGGTTCCTATGCCGATGTCCAAACCTCCCTGTATTTGCGGCCAAACGGCGATACGGTCATCCTTCTCGATGACGAGCCGGTTCTGATCGAAGAACCGTTCGAGTTTCCGCCCGAGGCGTTCAACATGGAGCAGGACTTCATCGTGCTCTATTTCCAAATCCTGCTTGATTTTTCCGGCAAAGTTATAGAATATGACCTGAAAGTCCCGTCCCGCTGGGATGAATTGAACGCCCGGGCGTCGCGTACCATTGCCTCGATGACCTTTGACGCCATCGAAACCTCGCGACTGATTGACCTCATCGGTCAGCCCCCCGATCCAAGCGGTCAGGGACACTGGTTCCTGTACAAGTATCAAGTGGACAAGCCGGAACATTTGCGATGAGCAAAATCGTCAGTGAAGAAGCCGTCATCACCCGCCGCCGCGATCTTCACAACAATTACTACTCTCTGACCTTTGGGCCGATCCACTCGCTGTCCGCCTGTCGCCCGGGTAATTTCGTCCACATCAAGCTGCCGACTTCCGACATCTACTTCCGTCGCGCCATGTCGGTCGCTGCGGTGTATCCCGATACGAACGAATTGGAGATTATCTTCAGAGTCTTCGGGCGGGGGACCACGCGCCTTGCGACCTTCCGTACCGGGGATACGCTCGACGTGCTCGGGCCACTGGGAAAGGGCTTCGCGAAACCTCGAAAATCCGATCGGGTTATCTGCGTCGCCGGCGGGATCGGATTCCCGCCGTTGTTTTATCTCGCCTCCGATCTCGTGCAGGCAGGATTCGACCCGAAAAAAATCGAATTCTTCTACGGCGGTCGAAGCGCTCCCGATATCATCGAGCGTTCCCGCATCAAAAAGCTCGGCCTCAACTTTTACCCCGTCACCGAAGACGGTTCGGTCGGACGCACCGGCCTGGTCACGCAGTTCGTCCGTGACATGATCGAAAACGGCCGGAAAGAAAAGTTCGTGCTGTATGGCTGCGGGCCGGAAGGCATGCTGCGCGCCACCAATCAGATCGGATTGGATCTGTCCGTCCCCGGAGAACTCGCGTTCGAAGCCCCCATGCCGTGCGGGATCGGCGTGTGCCTTGGCTGTGTGGTACCGCTGGTCAAAGGCGGATACGCGCGGGTCTGCGCCGATGGCCCCGTGTTTAAGATCGGCGAGGTGGTGCTATGACTCCCGACCTCGGCGTGAGCATCGCCGGCGTTTCTTTCAAAAACCCGATTCTCACGGCCTCCGGCTGTTGCGGTTATGGCGAAGAGCTCGCCGATCTTTTCCCGCTGGCGAAACTCGGCGGACTGGTCACCAAGTCCATAACGAAAAACCCGCGACCGGGGCACCCGCCGCCGCGAACGGCGGAAACCACCGGCGGCATGATCAACGCCATCGGCCTGGCGAATGTCGGGATCGATGAGTTCATTGCGAAAAAAATTCCATTCCTCGAAAAGCAGAAAACGACCATCGTTGTTAATGTGGCCGGCTCCAAAATCGACGAATATGTCGAGCTGTGCGCGCGCCTCAATGACATTGCACGCGTCGACATGGTCGAGTTGAATATCAGTTGTCCCAATGTCGACGTCGGCGGAATCGAGTTCGGCACCGACCCGAAACTGACCGAGGAAACCGTCCGTCGCGTGCGGAAAGTCTTCGCGCGGCCGATTATCGCCAAACTCGCCCCCAATGTAACTGACATCTCGAAGATCGCCATCGCCGCTGAAAACGGCGGCGCCGATGCCGTCTCGGTCATTAACTCGGTCGTCGGCATGGCCGTCGACCCGGAATCATGGCGCACGCGGATCACGAACAACAAAGGCGGCCTGACCGGGCCGGCCATTAAACCGATTGCGCTCGCGGCCGTCGATCGCGTCTACAACAGCCAGTGCAAGCTGCCCATCATCGGCATCGGCGGCATCACCAACGCGTCCGATGTCGTGGAGTTTCTGCTCGTCGGGGCCTCCGCTGTCCAGATCGGAACCGCGCTGTTTGTCGAACCCGATGCACCGCTGAAGATGGTTGAAGGACTCAAGCGCTACCTGGCCCGAAAAAAACTCTCGTCGGTCCGCGAGCTGATCGGCAAGGTGAGGAAGTACTAAATGACCGCCGTCCGAAAACTCCAGAAGATACAGCAGGATCAGAAGTCGATGATCTGTCTCGGCCTCGACCTCGATCCCAAGCGCATGCCCGCTCCGTTTGCCAATACCGTCAAGGGAATGTTCGACTTCGCTCACCGCGTGATCGATGCAACCTCCGATCTGGTGTGCGCCTACAAGCCGAACCTCGCTTTCTACGAAAGCCTCGGCGCCGAGGGCATCTCGTTGCTCCGACTCATCACCGAGCGAATCCCCGACCACATCCCGATTATTCTCGACGGCAAGCGCGGTGACATCGGCAATACGGCGTCCCATTACGCGGCTTTCCTCTTCGAGAAGCTCCGCGGCGACTGGGTGACCCTGAATCCCTACATGGGCTATGATTCCATGCGACCCTTTCTCGAATACAAGGAGAAAGGCGTGTTCGTCCTTTGCCTGACGTCAAACAGCGGCTCCAAAGATTTCCAGATGCTCGAGTTCAACGGCGTTCCTCTGTACCGCCTGGTTGCCGAGAAGGTTAACTACTGGAACAAGGAACACAATTGCGGGCTGGTGGTCGGCGCTACGCACCCGGAACAACTCGATGATGTCCGTGCGGCCGCGGGGGAGATGCCGCTGCTGATCCCCGGGGTCGGCGCGCAGGGAGGAGCGCTGGAAACCGCCGTGATGTCGGGTACCGACTCGTTCCGCAAGCTCGCGCTCATCAACGTGTCGCGCTCCGTGCTGTATGCGTCCACCGATCAGGACTTCGCCCAGCGCGCCCGTCAGGAGCTTGAGAAACTTAACAAAACCGTGAATGATCTACGAAGTGGCGAACGCCCCGATAACCGGCCGACCGATCAACCCGCACCGGCGCCGCAGCCGGAGTCGCCGTCGGCCCCGGCAACACCTTCGCAAGAGCTGCCGCAACAACCCGGCGATGCGCGCACCGATCAGAACCCCGCTTCGCCGCGTCCGGAGTCAGGCTCAAACGAATTCAAACCGCAGCAGTGAAAACACCAGCGCGTTGTGGTACTCGCCGCCGAAGTAGAAATGCTGACGAAGCGTACCGTCCCGCTTGAACCCGATCTTCTCCAGCAATCCAACCGCCGCATGATTGCACTGTGCGACCTGCGTGTACACCTTGTTGAATCCACGTTGGTCGAACAGGTATCCGCATAACAGGTGTATGCCGTCCGAGGCGTACCCCTTGCGCCGAAGATCCGGGTCCACAACCACCATGAACTCCGCCGATCGGTTCTGATGGTTGACATTGAAATACATCACCTGCGCCACCGGCATGTTGTCGTCGCGTCGGACCAGCATGAAAATCGATCGCCCGGCGGGATCACCCTTTTTGAACGACTCGGCAGCGGCCGATGACGTTTCGATCGGCGCTGTGCCGACCAGGAGAGACTGCGGTTCGCTTAACGCGATCCAGTGGTTCGTAGCCGTGATATCCTCGGCCGCGGCCGGTCGAAGGTAGAGATGACGTCCGACCAGCGACGGCGCGGTCAGTGGCGGTCGTGTCGAATTCGGCATAGCCTCCTCGCTTTTTGCTCGACTATAGAACGATTGCCCGCCAAGAGCAACAAATGTAATCAGATGACGTTGACAGGCACTCCGCCACGGCGTAGACTACCCGTATGAAAAAAAGCGTCATCTTCCTGCTCGTGCTGATCGCCCTGTACGCGACCATCTCGGTTGCCCTGCACGCCGTCTACGGCGATTCCTATCCGCTCTGGCCCGGTGACAACTATTGGCGCCCCGACGGGCAGCTCGGCTGGGAGGCCGTCGGGACCCCCGAAAACCCCATGCCGTCAGCCCCCAGCCAGAACATCCCGACCCCGCTCATGTTTCTGCCGTTCCTTGTGCCGGGATTGCTGCTGGCCGTTATGATGCTGACCCCCCTCGGACGGATCCTCGAAACGCCCCGCTCCTCGCCGCCCCCGGACGACACCGCCACCGACTCCGACACGCCGTCCGACCTTCCCGATACCGACAAAAAATAAACGCCCGGCCGTTCGACAGCCGGGCGCATTTCCCCGCTTGTGTGCTCAAAAGACAGCAGATTTCTACTTGCCGAGCGCTTTCCTCACCGCGTTCAGCGCCGACTCGTAATCCGGCTCCGAGGCCACTTCCTTGTTCACCTGCATGTAGCTGATTGTATCGTTTTTGTCGATCACCAGCACCGCGCGGCCGAGCAGGCGAAGCTCCTTGATCAGCAGCCCGTACGCCTCCCCGAATGACGCATCCTTGTAGTCGGACAGCATCGTCAAACGATCCACCGCCTTCGCCGTGCAGAACCGCTTCTGCGCGAACGGAAGGTCCATCGTAATCGTGTACAGCGCCACGTCCTCGCCGAGTTCCGCCGCCCGCTTGTTGAACGTCACCGTCTGGGTGTCGCACACCGACGTGTCAAGCGATGTCGCCACGGATATCAGCCGCACCTTCCCCTTCGAATCATTCAACGTCACCGGTTTAAGCTCGTTGTTGAGCGCCGTAAAATCCGGCGCTTTGTCGCCTACCTTCACCGGGTTGCCGGTCAGGGTCAGCGGGTTGCCTTTCAGCGTGATCGCATTCGGTCGGTCCATTTTGTCTCTTCCTTACTGAGTTGATTGTTTTTCGAGATCGATACCGCCGAAACACCCGCACCACCCGCCCGGTTCCGGACAAAAAAACTGGCACCCGCCTGCCCGGCTCGTATATTGGCCGCATGGAACCGGAAATGATGCACTACTTCATGGGCGTCGCCCTCCGCGAAGCGGCCGAGGCCTTCGACAAGGGCGAAGTGCCCGTCGGCTCGGTCGTCGTCTTCGAAAACCGCATCGTCGGCCGCGGACACAACCTCACCGCCTCCATGCGCGATGCCTCCGCTCACGCCGAAATGGTCGCCCTCTCCGCGGCCTATTCCCACTTCAACGACTGGCGCCTGGAAAACTGCTGGCTTTTTTCGACCCTCGAACCCTGCCCCATGTGCGCCGGCGCCGCCATGCTCTCCCGAATCCACACGCTCGTCTATGGCGCGCGCGACCCGAAATTCGGCGCCTGCGGCTCAATCATCGATATCCCCGCCGAACCGCGATTCAACCACCGCATCGCCGTCATCGAAGGCGTGCGCGCCGACGAAGTCTCGGAGTTGATGAAGCAGTTTTTCCAGGAGATTCGTCGCAAAAACGAACGGATTCACTGATGAATGACTCGACCCCCGCACCCGTCGATTCGCCGGTCCTGAAGATTATCGTCTTCGCCATGCTGATCGGCGCGCCCCTCCTCTACCTCGCGGTCGCCGCCGTCATCACCGTCACCGCCGAAACCGACACCGGCCGGAACGTCTTTCTCTATATGCTCCTCGCCGTCGCACTGCTGACTCCCGCAACCATCCCGCTGATCGAACGATTCCAGATCGCCGGATGGAAAAATCGCGCCTCCGCGCAGTCGCCGCGACAGTTTCTCTTCTCGCTCGTCCTTGTCCGGTGCGCGATGATCGAGGCCGTGTATATCTACGGCCTCGTGGCCTTCCTGCTTACCGCCGCCATAACCAACATGCTGTTTTTCTACGCTATCGCCATCGGCTGGACCTTCCCGTTCTGGCCCACCGAATCGCGACTGCACTCACTGCTCGAACGAATGGAGAAACCGTGAATACGATCTTCGACGAAGACTACGACCTCACCCGCATTGTCGCCCGGCCGCTGTACTTCGGCATGATGGTGAACATTATCGTACCGATGGTGCTTCTGTTTGTGTGTTACCACCTCAGCAACAACCAGCAGGTAAACAACAAAGTGGGAGATCTCGGCGTCACCCTGTTTTATGTCTTCGCCGCCGGTGCGCTCGTCGAAGCCGCCGCCGCCCTCTGGCTTCGGCAACGCATGTTTCACATGCCCATGATCCGCCGAATGGAAACATTCGAGGACGACTTCTCCGATGAACTGCTCAAACGAAGCAGAATCATCTTCGTCGTGATCGCCTCGATCTCGCTGTGGGGATACCTGTTCTTCTTTCTAACCGGCCAGTTTCTCGAAACCGTAGCTTTCGTGGTGCTTTCGTTCATCACCTTCCAGCTGGTGCGGCCGCGCTACGGCTCGACCCGCAAACTCGTAATCGCACAGGAAAAACTCGCACGGGCCGGAAATCTCCTCCGCGACTGATTACCCCCTCGTTTAGGTAATCCGGTCGCGGAACCCCTCGCTGAACTGCTCGAGCAACCGCCGGCTGGGGCGCAAACGGAATCTGGTTCACTACCCCTGCAGGTCCTTCACCAGCTCCAGATACCGCTCGAAATAGATCCGCGCCACCTTGGCAAGGACTATCCCCGGCGAACTCTTTTCCGCCGGGAGCATCAGGTGCACGTCCCTGCTCATGAGCATGTAGACATGACTTGATGGCGCCCCGCACTTGAAGATCGTCTCGCCGCTGTGACACTCCTTCGTCGAAGACGCGTTCGACAGTTGATCGGCGTCCTTCACATGTAACGACCGGAACCGCTCATGCCCCTTCAGTAAATTCTCCGCTTTCATTGCGCACCTCCTGCTACATGCGAGCTCGATGCGTGCAACGGATATGGCCTGAACCATCGAGCCCCGGGTCGTGAATGTGAAATGCGTAGGGAATGCGATGTCGGCTGGCGTGGAGTGCCCTCACCCCAAAACAGGGCAACGCCGGCCAATCGTCAAGAACCGCCCCGAAGGAAGGGGAGACGTCAGACTTCAAAAAACGTGTGGCTGACCCAGACCAGCACGACTATCAGTACGACGCCGAGAATGAGACTCCAGACGATCAACTTCTTCTCGATCGGCAGAAGCGGCTCGTACGCCATCTTCTCGATCTCGTCTTTGATCTTCGGCTCGTCCATCAGTGCAACCTCATCCCGCAATCGGCGGCGTCACCCCGTGGAAAAACAACCACGAAATGAACAGCCCGATCCAGATGATGAATCCGAACAGGCAGATCACATACACCAGCGCCAGTTTGCCGATCCCTTCCGTCCAGAGCTTGCGGAAGTTTGAACTCACGCCGATCGTGAAAAACGTCATGACGAAAAAGATCCCCCGGAACACGTTCGCTTCGGCCATCGCGGCCTTCGTGCTTTTTACCAGACTCGGGGCCAAAACGGCAATCAGGATCACGATCACGAACGTCGCCATATATCCGAGAATGAACTTCGGGAAACGATCCCATATCTGCGAAATCCGAACCTTCTCGTTCTCCCGTCGCTCGATCCGGGTCGACCAGATCCACGCAAGAATAAACGCCCACACGGCGATAAACACGTCGATGAACACCTTCACCGTGGTGGTCGTCGCCATGATCCACCCCGGCTGATAGTTGACTCCGTACCGCACGGCCGCCTCAGCCAGAATCAAGGACTCCGCGATCGCCCCGCTGGCCACCGCCGCACCGTCCGTCTTCACCGCCAGCCCCATCCAGGCCCCCGCCACCATCGGCTCGCCGCTCAAAAACTGCTGCGACAAAAACGGCAGCAACAGAAGCTCAACAACCGCGAAAATGACCACCAGCGATGACACCATGATCGGCACCACCGGACGGGCCTTGATTGCGGAGCCCGTGGCAATAGCCGCCGACACGCCGCAAATAGAGATACCGCTCGCAAGCGGAACCGCCCACTCACGACTGAATTTGAAATACTTCCGGGATATGAAATAGACCAGCGCCCAGTAAATCAGGTATGCTTCGATTATCGCACAGAACCCACGGAACATCACCGAGGTCGCCAGGCCAAGCTGCTCCGCCGCCGTGATTCCCAAATACCCTCCCAGAATCACGATCGCCGACTTGATATACAACTCCGGCCGTATCCCTTCGTTGATCGCGCGCGCGAAACCCGGAGCGAAATTCCCGATAAACAAACCCACCAGCAGCGCGATAATATATCCCGCCTCCGATGTCAGGTTCATCGACCACGATATGTCAAACGCCTTCAGCTGATTCGGCGTCGCCGCGATGTTGGCGAAACATCCCAGTATCCAGCACAGGTAGCTGACGAAAAAAATCACCGTAAACGATACCGCAAACTTCTTCACGTTGGCCTTCAGAAGCGAGGCGCCGATCGTCATGATCGCCAGCAAAAACAGGTAGGTCAAAAGCAAGGATACCGGTCCGGGAAGTCCCGCGAACGCCTTCGAACACGGCCCGAGTGCCGCGCCGATACTGGTCCAGACCGATGTCGCGACCGCCCAGCCGAGCATATCGGCGCCCAAAAGCAGTCCCAGGGCCAGAACGAATACGAACAGGCCCACGATCAGGGCCAGCCAGTCTTCGGACAACGCTTTTGTCATGGACAAATGATACGATGTTCAAAAACTCGATGCGACTAGAACTTTCAATGGACCGCCCAGATCGACTTTACCCGCATTTTGCGCTGCCGCGGATTCCGTGCGTGATGTAGTCGAGTATCCGAGTAGCCCACCCGTCCTCGGGTGGGATCGACCGCCGACCTGAACGTTCCCGAACATGGGTAACGGTCTAGACTCGCGACATAGGTAACAGCGCCACCTTCCCGCCGTGTATGGCGTACGTCCTCGTGCGCCACGAACCCTCACGAGCGTTGCGTCACGTGCTAGGCCGCCCGCCGTGGCCGTCAGGTCCGCCTGTGGCGGGCAGGGGTGGGCATGACGGACGACCTGAACGTTCCCGAACATGGGTAACGGTCTAGACTCACGACACAGGTAACAGCGCCACCTTCCCGCCGTGCATGGCGTACCCGGGTGGCCCACCTTCCAGGTGGGTTCCCGTGAAACGATTCTGTTCCACCAACCGCACACTTTCCCTACCAGCTCAACGGCCGCGTCGCCCACCCGCCGCGGCGGGCTGTGGGTTCCAACCGAATCGTCCCCATCCCCTCCGGCTTCTCTCGGATATTTCACGCTGCGTCCCCCCGCGCCTCCGGCGCGTGTGATGTGTCGAAGTTGACTGCAATATAGGCTGGTTGGGCGATTATACAATGCATGAACGGATCCTTCGCCCCACGAGAAGCCCACCCTGCCACAGACGGACAGACGCAGGGTGGGTCACCCCGACCGATCTCATCAAAGCGGAGCGACTGGGATTCGCCGCCTCGTCTTGTGCGCAAGCCTCTCAATGACCGTTAGATACGCCCAATTCACTGCCACATCAAGGGTTAAGTTCGCGGCACTTCGGTGAAGTTCAGTGAAGTTCGATGCACTACGATACACTTCGCGGTTAGAACAGAGAGGTGCGCCTCGAACCTCCTCCGCAAGCTGCTTCCGCTTTGCTAAGCCGGCGGTGCGAGACGCCGCGACCAGATGAGCTTTCGGCCATAGGAGCGTTTCGGAGTGCAAACCCCGAATAGCACCTTCAATAAGGGGATGGTTGATTCCATTCCTCCTCTGAGATCCACTCTCCACAGAATTTGCAGAACTCCTTCCTGGTCCATCCATCTCTTCGAAGATCGTCGTAGGTGACTTCGGGTGAACTGCCCGAGAGAAGGATGCTGCCGTCGATCGAGGAATATACAGTTCGTACGTGACCATGATGCCAGCCGTAAGCTTCCCTGTCAAGTAGACAATTCATAAGTAGAGTTTTCGGCGGTTTGACGTTCCCGGAAGATCGTCGGCGGCAGGCCGCCCAGGGCGTCGTGACACCGCTGCTCGTTGTATCTGACCAG
>JAVEYB010000013.1 GCA_034003725.1 Candidatus Zixiibacteriota bacterium | reverse complement strand
TACGAGAGATCGATCTCACAACGGGAGCATCGGTGACACTCCTCCAACCGGTGCAGAAACAGAAACTGTAACCAATGTCCTGACACAATATGTAACACATGTCTTGACACCGTACATCGAAGACGGAGCTGCCCTACAGCGCGGACATCGGATGCGGGTGGATCCCACCCCGGAGGGGTGGGCTACTCGGTTGGCGTTGGTGACGGACATATAGTATTGCGAGATTCGTCGGCGCACGAGGACGTACGCTACAAAAAGGGGTTGAAGAGGCGTCACATGTCGATCGCCGACGGCGATATAGCATGTGACGCAACAAGTGGCGGATGAGGGGCGCCGCGGCCCGCGGCTTACGGGATCTCGGAGGTGTCGCCGAAGCGGCTTTCGTCGAGGAGGCGGCAGCCTTCCATGAGGATGGACTCGTTCGACAATGTGTTGTTTCGTTCGGGCAGGCTTTCGGGTGACACGGGTTCGATCTGCCAGGTGCCGTTGGTCCATGCGATACCCTCGTACACCGCTTCGGCGCCCGCTTTGCCGTTGCAATCGGCGTGGATGATCTGTCCGTGCTCGAGGTACATGACAAGATCGGTACCGTCGGCCGAGGAAATCACGAGCTTGGCGGTCTTTCTCGACGGCCCCATGGCCTGCAGCAGGTCGATGAGGTTCATGTCCTTGAGCGTGCCGTGGGAGCCGCCGTTGCCGTTTTGACGGTTGCGGTTGGCGTCCTGCTCCAGCCGATCGCGAATCTTTTTCATCTTCACGACCAGCAGGTCCAGGCTCTCATCGAGCACGATCAAATCCTCGATCCCGCGCTCGAACAGCGAGGTGAGTGACGGCGCGATAGTGGCTTTGGCGAGAATGAAGGTCGGCAACTCGTCGACTTCGACTCCCATGTTGGTGAGATCGTCGATCATGGAAATGACCTGCGACGGTCCCTTGGAGGCCATAAGGATCATCATATTCGGACGGCTGCGGCCGAACATCTCGACAAACTCGCGGTATTTGGTCTGGCTGACCGTGCGGAAGCCTTCGACCTGCAGCTGCCGCTCGACGCGGCCGATATCGGTTTTGTCCTCGCCGAAAATCATCACCTGTCCGAACTTGACCTCTTTCTGCGTCTTGAGCACCTCACGCTGGATCATGTCGACGAACGCGTTGACGACTTCGGCGAGGAACAGCTTGCCGGTGAGTTCGTCGAACTTGCGGCGGATGGCCTCGAATTTGTCCAGCGAGAGTTTCTCGTTCACCTTCACGTTGTCGCAGAAGATATCGACGATGGTCACGATGTTGCCGCCGAGCACTTCGATCGGCAGTCGCTTGGTGTATTTCGAACGGAGGTTGATGTACATCGAGCGAAGAATCTCGATCACCACCGGGGAGTAACCGAGCGAGTCGAGCAGCTTGACGGTCAGTTCGATCTGCTGGCGCGGGTCCGACGGGACGTCGGCAGGATTGTAGTAATACTTGGCGAGATCGTGGATGTAGCCGGCGGTCGTGATCAGCAGCCGTTCTTTGTTCGGCAGACCGAGCTGGCGGCACAGCCGTTCGACATGCTTGCCGACGACGTGGCTGTGGTTGCTGTCTTCCTTCTGGCGCGAGGCGAACAGCGAGGTATACAGTTCGAGATTTTTGACGAGCAGGTCGGACTCGGTCCCGGAGGCGTCGCGGTCGATCAGCAGTTTGGCGGCGGACTCGAAGTAGCGGACATTGGTTTTCGGCGACAGTTTGCGAAGGCGGTCGATGAGGTCGATGTAGTCGCCGGGGACGGTGTCCTTGATAAAGACGGTGCTGTATTCCTCGGCGCCGATCAAATCGATGGCGTCATCGGCCGAGTCGGTACGGGCCACGCGGTAGGCCTGCTGTTCGAGCAGCGCCTGTATCCGTTCGCCTTCGTTCTGGTCGTCGGTGACCAGCAGCACCTGACCTCGCGCGGGGCGGCGCTGGTCGCCGAGGGTGGTCGAGGACGGTTCGGCGAGGATGGTATCGGCGATCGGCAGCGAGCCGGATTCGGTGAGCTGGTTTTTGTTTTCGCGGGGCTGGGCCATGTAGTGGCGGGCGATGGCCGCCTTCAGCGAGAGTTCGGCGCCCACGAACAGCTTGATGATTTTTCCCTGGGCGACAAACTTGAGCTCGTTCATGAGCCGTTCGTCCTTGGGATCTTCGCAGGCGACTTTCAGGAGGTTGTGCTCGGGATTGTAGTCGAAGGGCAGGACGCGCCGGGCCAGGGCGACATCGGCGGGGATCATGCGCAGCACGTCGGTCGGCACGACCATCTCGGCCAGCACGACGCCATCGCAGTCAAACTTGGTGGAAAGCGCCTTGACCAGGCCGGATTCGGTGATGTGGCCCGCCCGCATGAGATGAGAGCCGATTTTGCCTCCGTGCTCGCGCTGGTAGGCCAGCGCCTCGCGGACCTGCTCTTCGCTCACCAGGCCCTCGAATACGAGTATTTCGTCGAGACGGAGGTTTGTCTGCTGATCGCTCATCGAATCCGCTCCCATCGGCTCCCGGAACCGCCGGTCACGGCCGTCCGGATGCAGGTCACCGGGCTCCGATCAATGAATCGGACAAGCCGGCTCCTGTTGAGAAAGTAAGCCATCGGTCAATCGCGCTATCCCTGCTCGTTGTCGTCCACGATGCCGGCCGGACCGGCATGCTCCGGCCCGGGCCGTATGTAGGTATATATCGGACAATCCGCCTGCCGCTTGATTGGCAGTTTGCGGATGCGAGCGGTGTTCAGGATTTGAACAGGGCCGGGCAGGGCAGCAAAGGTGTTGATCGGGTAGATTCGATCGATTACATTGAGGTGGGGACGGATCATCGATGCAATTCTCCTTCTTTACCGGGAAATGTAGAGAGGCGTTTTATGAATGCAGACGAGCAGTGGTTCGACAGTGACGAATTCTGGGAAGCGCTGGCGCCGGCCCTGTTTACGCCGGTACGCTGGGAGGCGGTCCCGAATGATATCAACGGCATCGAGTCGCTCACCGGGCTTACGCGTGGCGCCGTGGTGCTTGATCTTTGTTGCGGACCGGGGCGTCACACGCTGGAGCTGGCGCGTCGCGGGTACAGGGTAACCGGAGTCGACCGGACCAAATCGTACCTGCAGAAGGTCAGCGAGAAGGCTCGGTCTGAGAGTCTCGATATCGAGCTCGTGCAGAGCGACATGCGGTCATTTCGCCGCGATAACTCCTTTGACCTGGTCCTGAGTTTCTATACGTCGTTCGGGTATTTCGAAGATCCCGAGGATGACAGCGTGGTGCTGCGCAATATGCACGCATCGCTCAAGGACGGCGGATGCATGGTAATCGAGACTCTGGGCAAGGAGCGGTTGGCGAAGGTGTTCATGGAGCGGAACTGGCAGCGGCTTGACGACGGGAGCCTGCTGCTCGAAGAGCGGACGGTGACCCGCGACTGGAGCTGGATCGAAAACACGTGGATCCTCATCAAGGGCGGCAGGATGCGCGAATTTAAAGTGAATCACCGGTTGTTTTCGGCGGCGGAGTTGAAGCGGCTGATGCAGGATTGCGGGTTTTCGCGGACGGCGTGTTATGGGTCGCCCGATGGCGCGGCGTACAATCAGAACTCTATCCGGATGGTGGTGATCGGCTGGAAATGAGCTCGCCCCTTCCCGATTGCCAAGTGCGCCCGCGTGCCGTACATTAGCGGCATGCTCGACAAGCGAAGAGACATCACGGTCAAACTCACCGCCGAAGTTGCCTGTGCGGGTTGAGCGTCAAAACTGGCGCCAAAGTTTTTGGCGGACGCACTGAAGAGCCTGTCGCAGTCAACCCACCCCGATTTGCTGGTCGGTTTTAATACGGCCGATGACGCAGGGGTATTTCGAATCAGCGAGACGCAGGCGCTGGTCCAGACGGTCGACTTCTTCCCCCCGATTGTCGACGACCCGTATGCGTTTGGTCAGATTGCGGCGGCGAACGCCCTGTCGGACGTGTATGCGATGGGCGGCAGGCCGATTACCGCCCTGAATATCGTGGGCTTTCCGAAAGGGAAGCTCGAGCCGTGGGTGCTGACGGAGATTCTTCGCGGCGGCGCGGACAAGGTGGCCGAATCGGGGGCGGTGGTGGTGGGCGGTCATTCGATCAACGACCAGGAGTTAAAATACGGGGTATCGGTGACCGGGCTGATCGATCCGAACAGGGTCTTCACCAACGCCGGGGCGCGTGCGGGGGACGTTCTGTTTTTGACCAAGCGTCTCGGAACGGGGCTTATCACCACCGGGATCAAGCGGAATCTGGTGGGTGAGGACCTGGCGCAGGCGGCGATCAACGAAATGGCAAAGTTGAACCGGGTCGGCTCGGAACTGATGGTGTCGCACGGGGCTCACGCGGCGACAGATGTCACAGGGTACGGACTGATGGGTCATTCGCTGGAAATGGCTGAAGCGTCCGGGGTGACCCTGCGGTTGTTTGGCGCGAGCCTGCCACAGTTACCCTCGGTGCTGGAGCTGGCGGCGGCGGGGATGATCCCGGGCGGGGCCAACGCCAATCGGGAATTCCTGAACGGGAAGTACCGGGTGGAAGGCGAGATCGATCCAAATGTGATTCATCTCGTGTTTGATCCGCAGACATCGGGGGGGTTACTGATCGCCGTTCCGGAGGCGGTTGCGGGGAAATTCAGTGCAGCTCTTCGCGACTCTGACCTCCCGGCCGAGGCTATCGGCCGAGTGGAGAGCCGTTCCGAGGTCTCGATAGTCCTGACGTAGCGCGAAGGGACAAAATACTAAAAGCCGCAGGGCCGACCGGGGAATCCCCGGCCGGCCCTATGTGAATGGTCCGAATCCGTTTTGGCTCAGAAGTTTGTCGCGACGAATTCCCAGTTGATCAGATTCCAGTAGGCCTCGAGGTATTTCGGCCGGTCGTTGCGGTAATCGATATAGTAGGCGTGTTCCCAGACGTCGCAGGTCAGCAGCGGCTTTTTGCCTTCGGTCATGGGATTACCGGCGTTGGACGTGCTGACGATTTCGAGGGCGCCGATCTCGTTACGGACGAGCCAGGCCCAGCCGGAGCCGAAGGTCCCGACGGCCCGTGCGGTGAATTTCTCTTTGAAATCGCCGACGCTGCGAAACTCGGCGTCGATCGCGGAGGCCAGTTTGCCGGAGGGTTCGCCGCCTTTTCCGTTGATGCAGTGCCAGTAAAACGTGTGGTTCCAGACCTGCGCGGCGTTGTTGAAAACTCCGCCGGTCGACTTTTTGATGATATCCTCCAGCGGAGCATCTTCGAACTCCGTCCCGCGGATCAATTCGTTGAGCTTGGTGACGTAAGCCTGGTGATGCTTGCCGTAGTGAAAATCGATGGTTTCCTGCGAAATGTGCGGCGCCAGTGAATCGGGCGCGAACGGCAGGTCCGGTAATTGGTGTACCATGATCACGTCCTTTCGACTCTATTCGATCTGAAACGCTTCAACCGTTGGAGTTGATATATAGACGGTACGTCCGGCGCACGATTGTGTCAACGCTATTCGGACACAATGAAGGTTTTTTTGTCCAATATGGAGTGCGATGGGCCGGAGTCTACGCAGCGCACCGTGCGGGCAACGTTTTGTGCGAGTCGCACTTGTTGCGCCGGCGCACATTGTGCATCGTGGAAGGTAAACCTCCACAATCGACGCACAAATCCGGATTTCGGACACAGGATTGGCACCTTCGCAGCGTTTCGTTCGTTATAAGAGATACACGGCGACGGTGCGGTTGTTGTTGACTTCGGCGACGGAAGAGCGGAAGTTGGCGGCAGGACACGTGCTGGGAGAGAGATTCAAATGGAAATTGGATTTATTTACTCCAGGGAAGACCCGCAACAGCGAGAGGCGCGCGAGTTTGTCGACAAGTATTGTCGCGAACGCGGTATTCTGGCCCGTGTGATCGACAGGGTGAAGCCAGTCAAGTCACCGACGTTGATCATCAACGGCCATACACTGACGGACCAGCGGAGCAAGCCGCGCGAGCGCAATCCGCGTATGTTCCCGTCGATTGAAGACATCGCTCACGCGCTGGAACGGCACACCTGGTCACTGTAGGATGCATGTGAAATCCGGGGCGTAGCAGAGAATGAAAACGGCCGAGGGGGTGGTGTGCCCTCCCGGCCGGCTCAATCCAATCAGCGGCTGGTCAGCCGCTTATTTTTTTCTCAAGGAAATCGATCACCTCGGCGGTTTTCATCCGCACCTGATCCATCGAATCACGATCCCTGAGTGTCATGGTATCGTCATCGAGCGTCTGGCCGTCAACGGTGACGCAGAACGGGCAGCCGGCCTCGTCCATGCGGGCGTACCGTCGACCGACCGCCCCGGATTCATCGTAGAAGACCTTGAACGTGCGTTTTAGTTCCTGATAGACCTTCTGCGCGTACTCCGGCATTCCTTCTTTTTTGACGAGCGGAAAGACGGCGACTTTGATGGGTGCGATGCGCGGTGAGATGCGCAAAAAGACGCGGGTCTCCCCTTTGACCTCGACTTCGTCGTACGCGTCGCACAGCACCATCAGCAGCTGGCGGTCGACGCCGGCGGCGGTTTCGATGACGTACGGCACGAATTTTTCGGTGTAGCGCTCATCGAAATAGCGCAGGTCTTTTTTGGAGGCCTCCATGTGGCGGCTGAGGTCGAAGTCGGTGCGGTTGTGGATGCCCTCGAGTTCCTGCCAGCCGAAGGGGAATTCGTACTCGATATCGAAGGCTTTTTTGGCATAGTGGGCCAGTTCGCCGGGTCCGTGTTCATGCCAGCGCAGCTTGCTTTCGGTGATGCCGAGGTCCCGGTAGTATTTCCAGCGTTCCGCACGCCAGGTTTCGAACCACGTTTCGTCGTCGTCGGGATGGACGAAAAACTGCATTTCCATCTGTTCAAACTCACGGGTGCGGAAGATGAAATTGCCGGGCGTAATCTCGTTGCGGAAGGCTTTGCCGATTTGTGCGATTCCGAACGGTATTTTCTGGCGTGACGAGTTTTTGACATTGAGGAAGTTGACGTAGACGCCCTGGGCGGTTTCCGGGCGGAGGTAGATGATGGACGAACTGTCTTCGACCGGACCCATGTGGGTGCGAAACATGAGGTTAAACTGGCGGGGTTCGGTCAGCTCGCCGCCGCATTCGAGCGGCGATTTCGAGGGTTTCATGGGACAGCGGCTCTCGGCCAGCTTGTCGGCGCGGAACCGGGCCTTGCAGGTTTTGCAGTCGACCATTGGGTCGTTGAAGCCGGAGACATGTCCGGAGGTTTCCCAGACTTTGGGGTGCATGAGGATCGAGGCGTCGAGGCCCTCGATATCGTCACGGCGGTTGGTCATCGTATCCCACCAGAAGTTTTTGATATTGCGCTTGAGTTCAGCGCCGAGCGGGCCGTAGTCCCAGCATGACGTGAGGCCGCCGTAGATTTCGGAGGAGGGGAAGATGAAGCCGCGCCGCTTGCACAGCGAGACCAGCTTGTCCATCAATTCGTCGTTTTTCTGATTCGCCATCGGTGTCATTTGTCCGTTACATGGGTCTTTTTCAACTTGTCCAGGAATTCCAGCGACTTGAGGTTTGCCGGCAGGTCAGCCTGGTACCGCACGAATTTTGCCAGCGCCTCCAGTATAACCGCCGCCTCGGCGAACGTCACGCGGTGCGCGGCGGCTTCGGCCAGCGACGCCGTCTGCAGAGCCTTCAGGTGGTGGAAGCCGGCATAAGAGAGCCTAATATAATACTCGCCGGGCCGTTGGCAAGGAGGGGATACAATCCCTCCCCGCTCGGCCGAAAAGGCCACGTCGGCGCCCTCCGGCACGAATTCCTCTGCCGGCGCCCCCGAGGCGACACAATACGCGAGCGAGGGGTGGTACCCGAGCTGGGAAAGCAGGCGCAGAAAAAAGCAGATAAACAGCGACGGCAGGGAGTGCTTGTCCACCGTATCGGTCAGCCGGAGGTAGGAAACGACATACCGGTAGAGTCCGGGCTGGTCCTCGCGTTCGGGCACAAGCAGGTACAGCAGTTCGCACGCGGCGGAGGCGTAGGCCAGCCGCCCGAGCGTGCCGTCGCGTTCAAGGGAAAACAGTTCAACCATCTCGGAATCCGAGATATAGCCGCCGGATTGTTTCTCCGAGAGGTAGAAGGTGAGATCGAGGCGGGCGAACGGGGTGAGGCGTCCGCGTTTTGATTTCATGGAGCGGCCGCCGCGGTCGGTCAGTTTGAGTTTACCGAACTGCTCGGAGAAGAAGACAACCATCCGCGACGATTCGGACCAGTTGAACGACTTGAGGATAATCGCCTCGGATTTCTCCAGCGGCATGGCGGACTACCGGCTTCGGAAGCGGTAAATCGTTTCTCCCGGAAAGACCATGTGGTACCGGGTGCGCGCGATCGATTCGATATAGCGGGGATCATCGCGGAGCAGGTTGCGGACCCGCTCGGCGTCGATCAAGTTGACCAACTCCTTACGGTTGGCTTCAATCAGGGAGCGTTTTTCCAGTTCGAGCCGGACAATCCGCGGGAAGGAATAGGTACCGACCATCCCGGAATAGACAAAGAGCAGGGCGGCGAAATAGAGCCCCCACCGGACGTATTTCTTTCGGGTGCGGGCATCGGTCCCGGAGATTTTTTTGATGAAGGCGCCGGCGGGCGCGAGCAGGGTGGGTTTGGTTTTTTTGCGACGGGTCATGGGGTGTAGGTACGAAATGGCGGGGTGGTGAATCAACAAAAATCGGGGGGGAGTGTCTGGAGGGCGGTAAGCGGCGTGGACTTTCGGCCAAGGTGGATTCCGCTGCCGCGGCAGGCCCTGCGGACTCGGGACCTGCCCTACGTTGAAGATAGATACGCCGCCGCGGCGGGGTATGACAGAACTTCGTTCTGTCTCCCCCATTCCACGCTATCCGCACCCTCCCTCCCCTCTCATCTAAATCCGGTTGACGGCGTATAAGGTCTCGTATATATTGACCGGACCTGAATGGAGGGGCTAACATATTGCCTGCCAAGCCGATAATACTAGTGTGTCGTTAGTGTTGTCGCTTAGCTTACAGGAACGTTATCATGCGTGCATTGATCACCGGAATTACGGGCCAGGACGGCTCCTACCTCGCCGAGTTGTTGCTTGAAAAAGGCTACGACGTCGTCGGCATGGTTCGCCGGGCCTCGACCGAGTCGTTTGAACGAATCAATCATATCAAAGACCGCCTGACGCTCGTGCAGGCCGATCTGCTCGACCAGCTTTCGATCGTCAACCTGATCGAAGAGCATCGGCCGGACGAGGTCTACAATCTCGCCGCGCAGTCGTTTGTCCCGACCAGCTGGCTGCAGCCGGTACTGACGGGTGAATTCGATGCCCTCGGGGTGACGAAGATGCTCGAGGCGGTTCGGCTGGTCGACAAGAAGGTTCGGTTTTACCAGGCCAGTTCATCGGAGATGTTCGGGAAAGTTCGCGAGGTGCCGCAGTCGGAACGGACGCCGTTTTATCCGCGCTCGCCGTACGGGGTGGCCAAGGTCTACGGTCACTGGATCACGGTGAACTACCGCGAGAGCTACAACATGCACGCGTCATCGGGGATTCTTTTCAACCACGAATCGCCTCGGCGGGGTCTGGAATTCGTCACGCGCAAGATCAGCTACTATGTCGCCATGATCAAGCACGGCTACACGGACAAGCTGCCGCTGGGCAATCTCGATGCGAAACGCGACTGGGGATTCGCGGGCGACTATGTCCGCGCCATGTGGCTGATGCTTCAGCAGGACACACCGGACGATTACGTGATATCGACGGGACAGACGCATTCAGTGGAGGAATTCTGCCGCCTCGCGTTTGAACGGGTGGGTCTCGACTACAAAAAGCATGTGATTATCGACCGGCGCTTCGTACGCCCAGCCGAGGTGGATTTGCTGCTCGGAGACAGCTCACACGCGAAAAAGAAGCTCGGCTGGGAGCCATCGGTGTCGTTCGAGCAGCTGGTACACATGATGGTGGACTCCGATGTTGCGCTGCTGAAGGACAATCCGCCGCGGCTATGAAGGGACGCTCGGCCTTTATCACCGGAATCGCCGGTTTTGCCGGGTCGTATCTGGCCGAAGAACTGCTCGGTAACGGCTGGAGGGTCGCCGGCGCTGTCTACAAAAACGAACCGCTTACCAATCTTTCGGCTATCCGAAAGCAGGTCACACTTTACCGGCTTGACATCCTCAATGCCGACCGCTGCCGAGAAGTGATAGGCAAGGTTGAACCGGAGTATGTGTTCCACCTTGCGGCGCTTGCGTCGGTGGGACAGTCGTTTTCGAAGGAGCGGGCGACCTACCGGATCAATTTTGAGGGTACGCTGAACCTCCTGCAGGCGGCGCGGGAACACGGAGGCGTCAAGCGGTTGTTATTTGTCAGTTCGTCGGACTGCTACGGTCCGGTTCGGCCGCGCAACAAGACGCTGACCGAAAAGCAGCCCTTTAACCCGGTATCGCCGTATGGTATTTCGAAAGTGGGCGCCGAGCACCTGGTGCAGTACTATCATCGCCAGTACGGATTGCCGGTGATAATCGCCCGGGCGTTCAACCACAGCGGTCCGCGACAGGCGGAAAGCTTTGTGATTCCCGCATTTGCCCGCCAGATTGCGCTTATCGAAGCCGCGCGGCAGGAGCCGGTGATCAAGGTTGGCGATCTATCGGCGCGGCGCGACATTGCCGACGTGCGGGACATAGTCCGGGGATACCGGTTGCTGGCCGAAAAGGGGCGGCCGGGCGAGGCTTACCACCTGTGCTCGGGGCGGGCGGTTTCGGTGAAGAGGATTTTGGAGCTTCTGCTGAAGAAGGCGACTAAAAGTATCTCTGTCGAGGTCGACCCGGCCCGACTTCGCAAGACCGAAATACCGGTCATGCGGGGCAGTTACGACAAAGCCCGTAAACAGGTTGGCTTCGAACCCCGATACAGACTAGAACAAACACTACAAGATACCCTTGAATTCTGGAGAGCCAGCGTGTAAACTGTCAGCCGACACGATACACTGGAGAAAGGTTATATGGCCACCAAAAAAGGGACACCGTCCTCGCCCGCCGAGGCGCTCATTGCACGAATCAAAAAGCGCGAGACGGTCGCGGGCGTAATCGGTCTGGGATATGTCGGTTTACCTCTCTCGATTTCGCTCGCCGAAGCCGGGTTTACCGTGATCGGTTTCGATATCAGCGAAGACAAGGTCAAGCTGCTGAATACGGGCAAGTCTGATATCGACGACATAAGCGACGGCGAAGTTGCGGCGGTCGTCAAAGCCGGGAAGTTTTCGGCAACATCGGATCCCAGGAAGCTGGCGAAGTGTCAGACGATATCGATTTGCGTTCCCACGCCGCTGTCGAAGACGAAGGATCCCGATGTCAGTTACATTCTGGCGGCCATGGACTGGGTGAAGGATAACGTGTCGCCCGGCACGCTGGTGGTGCTTGAATCGACAACGTACCCCGGCACGACCGAGGACCTTATTTTGCCGCTGTTGAATCACAGCGGGCGCAAACCGGGCAAGGATTTCTTTCTGGCGTTTTCACCGGAACGAGTCGATCCGGGCAATCCGAAGTTCAACACGAAAAATACGCCGAGGGTGGTCGGCGGCGTGACTCCCGCCTGCACCAAGGTGGCCAAAACGTTTTACGAGCAGACGCTCAACAACGTGTACGCAGTGTCATCGACGAAGGCCGCCGAGATGGTGAAGCTTCTGGAGAACACGTTCCGCTCGGTGAATATCGGTCTGGTAAACGAAGTGGCGCTGATGTGCGACCGGCTCGGGATCGACGTGTGGGAGATTATCGATGCGGCGGCGACCAAGCCGTTCGGGTTTATGCCGTTTTATCCCGGTCCCGGGCTGGGCGGTCACTGTATCCCGATCGACCCGCATTACCTGTCGTGGAAGCTCAAGTCGCTGAACTATTATGCGCGGTTTATCGAGCTGGCGGGCGAGGTCAACTCGCACATGCCGGAATATGTGGTCGAGCGGATCACCAACCTGATGAACCAGAAGTTCGCGAAGTCGATCAACAAGTCGACTATCCTGGTGCTCGGGATCGCCTACAAACGCGATATCAAGGACATTCGCGAGTCGCCGGCGCTCGATGTCATCAAGCTGCTCGAGGACAAAGGCGCGAAGGTTCTTTGGAATGATCCTCACGTGCCGCAGTTCCGGTGGCGCGACGGTACGGTCAAGTCAAGCAAGCTGACGCCCGAGTTGCTCAAGAAGGCCGACCTGACCGTAATTCTGACTGATCACTCGCGGTACGATTACCAGATGATTGTCGACAATGCCAAAGCGGTGTTCGACAGCCGTAACGCCACGAAGAAGGTGACGAAGAACCGGCAGAAGATCGAGGTTTTGTAAGTCAGCGGCGACAGCTCTTGACGCTGCAAGCGAAAACCGGCCCAAATTGGGCCGGTTTTTTTGTGCATTAATTGTGGAGCCCTCCCCCCGCGGTGCCGATATCCACAATAATTCGGGGTATTTGAGCCATGACGTCAGTTTCATCACAACCGGCGACGGTGGTCGACCAGCTTCGCCAGAACCTTCGCGACCTGCTCAAGGTCATGAAGGTGGTCTGGATGTATCCGCCCGACAACCCTCTTCCCTATTCGATGAAGCAGTCATACGCAGAGAAGCTGACCGATCTGGCGTCCGAGCTGGGGCCGATTTCTATCGATATCGAACGCGATCGGCTTCGCTGGAAGGGCGATGTTGTGTTCGCCGACCGGGGCAAGGAGGAATCGCTCGCGGGGATGTTTTTCGACGCCGGGCTGACCAGGCTGACGTTCGATCGCGAGCTGCCATGGGACAGCGTCAAAGGCTTTCTTGAGGTGATTCGACGGTATCAGAATCGCGAAGCGGGCGCCACCGACCTTGCCGGCCTTCTGTGGGAAGGGAATCTCGCCGGACTGACGTTCGAGACGGTGGACGACGTATCGCTTCAGCAATACGACGGCAGTTTCAAGATCCAGGAATTCGATGAGGACGTCGATAGCGATCAGCTTGATGATACCGGTCGTCACAACCTGTACGAGTTGCTGTTCGTGGGCGTGGACTACGAAATGGGGACGGAGGACGGCCCCGAGCCGTCCGGGATCACGCGGAGTTCGCTGGCGGACACGTCGGGAATCGAAATAGTCGAAGGCGCGAAGAACCTGTTTTTCCCGGATGACTCGGAAAACGACCGGGCGGGGACCGCGACCGCCGCGAAGGCAATGGGCTACGACGATTTGTCGGTTACCCCGATGCCACGGGTGGACGCCCGAAGCCTGCTGCAGCAGGAGTCCCGACTCACCGAGGAGGAAAACGAAGAGATACGGCAGATGCTCGAGGAGGACGCGGCGTTTGACATTTACGAGTCGACGCACGAGCTGCTGAAAGAGCTGCTCCACCAGGAGGCCGACTTTGCTTCATTCGGTGAGACGGTGACGATTTGCGAGAAGCTGCTCAAGACGTTCGTGGTGGACGGCCGGTTTGCGCAGGCGACCGATATGCTGGGGTATTTCCGGGCGTTGGAGGCGCAGCTTCGGGCCGGCAAACCCCAGTGGAGCGACCGCCTCAAGGAGGCGATCATCACGGCCGGCAGCCGTGAACGGCTGGGGGCTCTCGCCGATGCGCTCAACGCACACGGTCACATCACGGCCGAGGTGCTGATCACGTACCTCAGCAATTTCGGCTGGGAGGCGCTGGGGCCGATCGCCGAGCTGCTTCCGAAGCTGGAGCATCGCGCGCATCGGCGCGCCCTGATCGAATACTTGAGCGCGCGCGGGAAAGAGAATATAGGATTTGTCACGCGGGGGCTGACCGACAAGCGCTGGAATGTAGTCCGCAATTCCGTGACCATCCTTACGCGGATCGGCACCGCGGAAGCATTGAAGCATCTTGCCAGAGTAGTGACGCATGAAGATTCACGGGTTCGCCTTGAGCTGGTATCGGCGCTCGCGGACAGCCCGGCGGAGGAAGCCCTGGCGCTGTTGAAGCAGGCGGCGTTTGACGAGGACGAGCAGATACGGCGTCAGGTGATCAGTTCGATTGTGGCGCGCCGAGGCGCGGCGGCATTTAACGCGGTGGCGGATATCATAAGCGACGATCGGTTCGCCAAACTCGAGCGTGACGATCAGCAGGCGCTGCTCAATGCCTATTCCCTGCTGGGCGGCGACCATGCTCTCGACTACCTGTCCGGCCACGTCACGCGGGCCAATCCGCTTCGCGATTCGACGCTGACCTTCTTCCGAGAGGCGGCGTTTGAGGCCCTGACCTACAACCGCAGCGACCGCGCCGACAAGCTCCTGCAGAAGCTGGCGGCGAGCTGGCGTCCGGATCTGAAAAAGCGGGCGCAGGAAGCGTTGAAGACTCGGCGCGACCGCCTGAGGGGGGAACACCATGGTTGAGCCGCGCGTGGAGATCGCCGGGGCCCGCCTCGGCGGCGCAACCGAGCTTCGCCTGGTAACGGCGTTTTTCGTGCTGATCAAGACCGCCCGCCTGGTGGATTCCGACAACGCGACGTTTCGGGCCAAGCTCGATGACTTTTGCCGATGCCTCGGAGAGGTGCTCTCGGAATCGGGCGAGGCGGCGTTCAAGGTCCACAACGACCGCTATTTCGTTAATGACGCGGTGGTAAGGCTCTCCGACGACAACCGGGCGGGGGCGGATGCGCTGACGGCCGATTGGGCGAAGGTGGGTATCGGCGGCGTTCGTTTCAGCGGCGACATCGCGCCCGAGCAGATCAGTCGCTTCGTCGTGCACGTCGCGGGAATGCGCCCCGACCAGCACAATCTCGAGCAGATGGCCGAGCAGCTCAGAAACCTCGGCATCGAAAATATCGAGCTGCTCGGGTTGCGCGAGGAGGTTGCCGGCGATGACGAGGCGGATACGCCGGAGGTCGTGCGGCAGCGTGTGCGCAAGTCGGCGCGGGCGGCGTTTTTCCGGTCCATATCGACCGTCCAGGAGATCATGCACCAGGCGGCCGAGGCCGAGGACATCAATGTCGCCAAGACCAAGCGTGTCATTCACTCTCTGATCGACCAGATCATCCTCGATGAATCATCGATGATCGAGTTGACGGCGCTGAAAAACTACGACGACTACACCTACGCGCACTCCAACAACGTGTGCGTGTATTCGCTGACGCTGGGCGTACGTATCGGCATGGACCGGTCGCGGCTGTCGCAGCTCGGTTTTGCCGCGCTGTTTCATGATGTCGGCAAGGTCCGCCTGCCGAAAGATCTGATCCGGAAGCCCGATGCGTACGACGACAACGACTGGATCCAGATGCAGCTTCACCCGCAGCTGGGCGCCAAGACGCTGCTCCGAAACCTCGAGTTTTCGATGTTTACGGCGCGGGCCGCCCGGGGCGCGTTCGAGCACCATATCAATTCGGACTTCACCGGCTACCCGCAGCTTCGCTACAGCCGGCGACCGACAACGCTCTTTTCCAGGATCATCGCGATCACGGATACGTTCGACGCCCTGACGTCGGGTCGCGTGTACATGAAACGCAAGATCTCACCCGACGAAGTCATCAAGAAGATGCGTTTCCAGATGGCGGTGAAATTCGACAGAGTGTTGCTCAAGGTGTTCACGGATATCGTGGGGATTTACCCTGCGGGTTCGCTGGTTCTGCTTTCCACGGACGAGATTGCGTTGATCCTGACGCACAACGACACCGATCGTACCCGTCCATTCGTAAAGATTGTGGGGGATCGCTCCGGCCTGTTGCCCGAGCCGGTCTGGGCCGACCTCTCCGCCGATGAACACCGCGAACGGCGCATTGTCCGCATGATCGATCCCGAAAAGCACGGTCTCGACCTCCAGCAGTTCATTTTGCAGGATTAATCAGAAACTCAGCGAGACGGTCGCCTGCGCCCCGTCGGTGCCGCTCGGGACCACGTCAAAACTGACGCGGTCGTCGCTGCGGTGTTCCGGCGATCCGGACAAATGGGCGTCGACGTAGGCGTCAAACATCGAAAAGAAACTGCAGATGACGGCGAACCAGGTGAATTTGTTACGCTGGCCTCGTTTGTCTTCGTAGATGTCGTACAGCCGGTTTCGTTCCGCCGTATCGGTCGCGGCCGACCAGCGATCGCGCGCATCGGACGCCTGCGAACCGTAGTCGAAAGCGGAATACACGAACCAGGTCTGGAAGCCGGCGAATATCGCGGCCTTGATATATCGGCGGTTCCCCAGTTGTCCCCAGCCGGGGGCGACCATTGATTTGAAGAGTGCGACGGTCGGCTGCTGGATCAGCCGTTTTTCGTAGTTGGTGGAATCGGTGACCCGGCCCTGTCTGTGGGAGTCAGCCTCGGGCACGAAGAGAATCGTATCCGGGGGCCGAGGCGGAGGGCTGGTGTCACGGACGAGTGTGCTGTCCGGGGCGAGGAGGCTGTCCGCTGTCGGAGGAGGACTGTCGAATCCCGCGCGGGCGGTTGCCGCCAGCAGGATCAGGCACACACCGGCTTTCCATTTCATGGCAGTATCAGCAGAAGACTTTCAGGGCCTTCTCCCTGACCTCGATCGGGAGTTCCGAGTCCGCCGGCTCAATCAAGTCGCCGTCGATGTACAGCCGCCGGCCCTTGAGGGGGGCGAGTTTGATGATCCTGCCCCGGTACAGCTGCACCTTTTCACCGTACAGGTACTTGTGCTTCGCCACCAGCCTGGTAAACGTGGAAAACTCGCCCATCGCGCCGCCCTGGTCGAAAATCACTTCCGCCAGACCGTCATCGGCGACCGAGGTCGGAGACAGCGGGATGCCCCCGGAGTAGGTCAGGAGGTTCACGTTGAGGATGAGCGGGGTTACTTCGAAAAGGAAGCGGTCGATTTTGATATTCATGCGGACCGGTTTGACGCTGGCGGCAGCGGTTCCGCCGAGTTTGGACCATCCCAGGCCGAACCGAGGCGGGCGGCGTCCTTCGAGATGTTCGGCGAGGCTGGCGACGAAACCGATGCCGAGCGAGCCGAAAAAGCTGTAGTCGCCCGCTTTCCCGATGTCGATTTTGCGGTAGTTGCCGCCGATGATGATTTTTGAGGGGGTCTGGTCCGGGCCAAGCAGACTCCGCGCGATATTGTTGATGTGACCCATCGGCAGGACGCCGACCGGCATGTCGGCCTCGACGGCCAGCCGTGCGGCGAGGTTAAAGGTGCCGTCGCCGCCGCACGCGATGATCGAGGTCACCGGGCCCCGGCGGGAGATGGCTGGAGGAACGGAGCGCCGCCCCTGGGCCACCCCGAGGGTGGCACGGGCGTGCGCCGCGGCCTGTTGCACCGACTCCGACCTGATCACCGTATACTGGCCTTCGGCCGCCCGAATCGCCGTGATAAGCTGGTCCACGGACTCCTGCCGAAACTGCCCGGCAGCCGGATTGAGCAGCAGGCAATAGTGGGCTTTTTGTGTTCGCTGGTGCCTTCGTCGCCGTATCATCATGTCGTCTTCGTGGGGATCGTACCCCGTCGATTAGTTGTACAAACAGCGTAATATCTCGGTCGCCGCCGGTTCAAACAAGTCTAAAGGCGATTGCGTTACGTCGGGCCCGATTCCCCCGATTCGAGCTTGCCGAGGCCGCCAACCATACAGGCATCGACCGGACCGCCCGATAATCAATATACTATTTGTACTCAATTCATCGCAAACGTACCTTATAGCCATGACCACCGAGACATTGGACGCCCGACCGGTCCGTTCCGCCGGATTTCTTGCCATCCCGTTTGCGCTGCTGGTCATCATTTACCTGCCGACGCTGGCCGATCTGATCGGCGACTGGTGGCATGACAGCAATTATTCGCACGGCTTTTTGATCCCCGTGGTCTCCGCTTATCTGCTTTGGAAAAAGCGCGACGAACTCAATGCTATCGCTGCATCGGTCGACTATCTCGGGCTCGCAATCGTCGCATTCGGGATGCTGCTGTTTGTTTTCGCGAACGGCGGGGCGGAGTATTTCACGCTGCGCGTTTCGTTTGTCGTATCACTTTTCGGGCTTGTCTATTTCTTGTTCGGACGGCGCGTAATCGGCAAGACGTGGTTCGAACTGGTATTTTTGATATTCATGGTGCCCATACCGTACGTGGTTTATTTCGCGGCGACGTTTCCGATGCAACTGCTGGCGTCGAAGATCACCGCCGGCGTGCTGAATTTTATCGGCATGGGCGCCGTGCGGCAGGGCAATATCATTCATATTCAGGGGTACTCGCTCGAGGTGGCCGAGGCCTGTTCGGGGATGCGGTCGGTCATGGCTTTGTTGGCGCTGGGTGCACTGTACGCGTATACGACTCAGCGCCGGTTCGCCGGCAAGCTGATCCTGTTTCTTTCCACGATTCCGATCGCGGTCGTGGCGAATGTTTTCCGTGTGTTTGTGACCTCGCTTCTGGCCTACACCGTCACCGAAAACGTGACCCACGAACCGTTGCACTCCATCATGGGTCTGTCCGTATTCGTCGTGGCGTTCATTCTCATGTTTATCGTGGGACAGATTCTTCGGAAGGTGTTTCCATGAGAAAGCCCGTGCTGCTCGCGGCCGTTCTTCTGCTGATTGGCGGGGCATTCGGCAATTTTCTTCGTTACGCGGAGAATCCGCCGCATCGCTCGGCAGAGTTCGGCTCAATTCCGTACGAGGAGAACGGTTATCGGGGCGAGGAGTATCGCTTTTCTGAATACAACTATGAGATACTTCAGGCGGACACCACGACGCTTCGGCTCTATCAGGGTCCCGATCAGGAGCCGTACTGGCTGTTTATCGCGTATTTCGAGTCGCAGAAGTACGGCAGCCAGATTCATTCGCCCAAGCATTGTCTTCCGGGCGGCGGCTGGCAGATTCTCCACCACGACCCGTACGCGCTGTTGTTGCCCGACGGGTCACGCAAGGAGATCAATCGGCTGGTGATTGCGGATCGCGGCCGCCGGCAGTTGATGCTCTACTGGTTCGAGACGCGGGGAGGCGCGATCCGAAGTGAATTCGGTTTGAAATGGGACCTGGTCATGAACTCCCTGTTTTTCCGGCCGACCGACGCCGCCATCGTGCGGCTGACCATGCCGATTGACGAGGAGGGCGGCGGCCTGGACGGCGCTCTCTCGCGTGCGGAGTCCTATTTCCGCGCCTTCTACCCCGCCATCGAGCGAGCGCTGCCGTTCTCCAGTTAATACTTGAGCCGCTCATCGCGAACGGCTATCATGGATTATGTTCCCGCAGGTGATCAAACTGATCCGCCCGTGGCAATGGACCAAAAACGGGTTGTTGTTTGCCGCGCTCGTGTTTGCGGGGGAGATTCGGAACGTCGCCAAATTCGAAATCTCCGTCGTTGCCGCACTGTTGTTCTGCCTGCTGTCATCGGCGTTGTACGCGATCAACGACGTAATCGATCGCGAGACGGACGGGAGACACCCGGTGAAGCGAAACCGCCCGGTTGCGTCCGGGGCGGTGTCCGTGCGACTGGCGCTTTTGCTGGCGGTCGGGCTGCTGGCGGTCGGGCTGGGCGGGGCATGGATGGTCAACCGCGCGTTTTTCGTGAGCGCCCTCGCTTTCGTGGGTCTCAACCTGCTGTATACGCTCGCGCTCAAGCGGATTGTGATTATCGACGTCATCACAGTGGCGATCAGTTTTGTGATCCGCGCGGCGGCCGGGGCGGCAGCGATCGACGTTCCCGCGTCTGACTGGATGCTGATGAACACGCTGCTTTTGGCGCTGTTTCTGACGTTCGGCAAACGCCGACACGAACTGGTTCTGCTGGAGCAGGGAGCCCAGCAGCATCGCAAGAGTCTCGCGGGGTACTCCGCCTACCTGCTGGACCAGATGATCGCCGTCACGACACCCTCGGTGCTGGTGGTGTACATGCTCTACACGTTTTCATCGGAAGTGTCCGAGAAGCTCGGAACGGACAAGCTTTACCTGACGATTCCGTTCGTGGTGTACGGGATATTCCGCTACCTCTTCCTGATTCATGAAAAAGACAAGGGCGGCTCCCCGGTGCGGGTGCTGTTGACGGATGTACCGATTCTGGTTACGGTGGTGCTATGGCTGGTTACTACGATTCTGATCCTGTACTGAGTACGATACGCACGCTTCGGCTTGTTCCGCTGTTGCTTGCGCTGCCGGTGGCGTTGTGGATAGCAGGGTGTTCATCCGAAGACAAAGAACAGCCACGCGGTCTGGCCGCGGGGCAATTCGACGCCGACTCGCATCTTCCGGGCAGTCTGCCGGGAATTTCGCTGGCCAAGATGAGCGTCTGCAAGACCGAAGCCGATCTCGAGCAGTACATGGGGGCGCGGTCGAACGACTATTACACGTACCGGCTGGTGGGACTGGCGGCGGCTCTGTACGATGCGGATTCGGCGCGGCTCTCGGTGGAAGTCGCCCAATTTGCGAGCCCGCTCGACGCCTATGGGTTTTATGCGCTCACCCGTCCCGACAGCGCGTACCTGACGAAGCTCGGGGCCGAAGGATACATGGAAGGCAACAGCTTCTATTTCGTGAACGGTCACTACGTCGTCACAGTGTCCGCGATTGCCGACAACGGCGGCGGATCGGACCTGGTGCAGCGACTGGGCGTGAGTATCGGCGCGGAGATCGGTCTCGACGACCGGTTGCCGACAGAATTCGCGGTGTTTCCGGAGGAAGGCCGGACGCTCGCCACGTATCGTTATGTGCCGTTCGACTACATGGGCGTGAGTGAGCTCGACTCGGTACTCACCTGTCGTTACCGGGTGGACACCGCTGATTGTACCGTCTTCTGCACCGGCGATCGAAGCGGCAGGAAGTTTCTGGCATTATCGGCGTACGCGGATTCGCTTGGCGGAAGTTTGACGCCGGTACCGGCAGTCGGGTTCGACGAGAATTACGGCGGCGTGTTCGTTGATCCGGTTGCGGGACCGGTGACCGCCGGTTTAGTTGCCGGGCGACTGGTTGGGGCGGTCGGCGGCGACCCGGCTTCGCACGCAGCGCTTCTCGCGACGTGGGTGGAGACGCTGCGCGCGCAATAACGGGGGATGCAAGACGAAAAGACCACGAAGCGATAGTGAGCGTGGCTGTCGGTTCTGCAGGGTTCTAGTTTCCTGAGAAAGCTTTGTTGATTGATTCGGCGACGAAGCCGGGTTTGACCCGATCAGCAGAGTTGCCGCCGATGAAGATCTGCGTCAGTATCTTGCCGGTGACGTCGTACACGGTGATATCGACCTTCTTGACGACGTCATCTCTTCCCCAGTCGAACCCTTCCTCGCGGACGGCCGATTCGACATGGCCGCTTTCCGGCCAGTCGCCGGAGAGTTCATCCAGTACTCGTTCGGCATCGGTTCGGGCGCTTTCGGCCCTGGAAAGGCGGGTGCCGTACAGGGTCACGACAATCCGGCCGGTCGGGGGCATGTTCTCATAGAAGGGAAAGGCATAGTCGCGCGCGAGCACGTGCTTGATTTCGTCGACATAATCCCGGCAGTACTCGGGCAAGCCGTATTTCGTACGGACGTCGTCGAGACCGGTAATATCCGCCGCTGCGGGTTGCTGGTTTTGGCCGCTCCATTCGATCGACCAGTTGTTGACTGCCCGCACGGCGCCGTCGACCGATCCGACTTTGACGGCCGGTTTGGAGCACGCGAGCGTCAAAAGCAGTATCGCGCCGAGTGCTATCGCACAGGTATGTGAGCGTAAGGAATAATGCAGCATGGCAGGGTCGTTTCCGATCGTATGACTGGTCTCATTCCTTGAACAAATCATCAAAGCGACGCTTACGGTCCAGCTTCTCTTCGGCCGGCGTTGTGGTTACGCCGCCGGGGCGTTTGACGACATTGCGCATCTGGAAGAAGTCACAGAAATTCGATTTTTCCTTGTCGACGATGTTGCGGTCGACGTTTTCGCGGCACTGGTAGCGGCGAGTGGGGTCGAAATGCCGGCATCCCCGGCAGCAGCGCAGATCGGCAAGGCAATTATCGCACTGATCGTTGCGTGCGACTTTATTGAGGATGCCGGTCGGTTTGCCGCAGTTCCAGCAGAGAAGTCCATCGGTGGCCATACTCACGCTCCGTAACAGAGTTGCTCTCTCTCAAGGTACGAGAATTTCGGCGATCGACAAGCGATTTTGGCGCCTGCGGCGCGAGACTCAGGCGAGGGCGTACCGTACCGGCTGTATTCAGCTCAGTTCGAGCGCGTCTTTATCTCTTTGATAATCTCGTCGGCAAACTCGGTGGTCGTGCATGCCCCTCCGAGATCGGTTGTCAGGTGCTGTCCGATCGCCAGCGAGAGGACCATCGAACGCCAGATGCGGTCGGCCGCGGCGTGTTCACCGAGATGGCGAAGCATGAGCAGTGACGAGAAAATCAATGCGGTGGGGTTGGCGATATTTTTGCCTGCGATATCGGGCGCGGATCCATGCACGGCCTCGAACACGGCGTACTCGGCCCCGATATTGGCGCCGGGGACCACACCCAGTCCGCCGACCAGCCCGGCGGCGAGATCGGAGACGATATCGCCGAACAGATTGCCGAGGAGCAGCATGTCGAATTTGGTGGGATCAATCACGAGGTTCATGCACAGCGCATCGACAATCTTGTCCTCGGCCTTGATATCGGGATAGTCTTTGGCCACCTCTTCGAATATGCGCAGGAAAAGACCATCGCTGATTTTCATGATGTTGGCTTTGTGGACGAGCGTGATTTTTTTGCGCTTGTTGGCGCGTGCATATTCGAACGCCCATCGCGAGATGTTGTACGAGGCTTTTTCGGTCACGACTTTCATGGCGCTGACCACACCCGGCGACACGACCGATTCGATGCCGGTGTAGAGGTCTTCGGTATTCTCACGCACGATGACGAGGTCGACTTTGTCGAAACGGCTTTTGACGCCGCCGATCGACTTGACCGGGCGGAGGTTTACGTAGAGGTCGAGTTTCTGGCGAAGCGTCACGTTGGCGGAGCGGAAGCCTTTGCCGACCAGAGTCGTCAGCGGTCCCTTGAGCGCAACCTTGTTGGCGCGGATCGAATCAAGAAGGGCATCGGGTACCGACTCGCCGTTTTTCTCGATCGACGTCAATCCGGCGTCCTGGCGATCCCATTCGATATCCACCCCGGCGGCCTCGATAACCCGTACCGCCGCTTCTGTTACCTCCGGGCCGATACCATCGCCCGGAATCAACGTGACCCTGTGTTTAGCCATATCCTCTCTCGATGTGGTTGGTGTAGAGTGTCCAAGTATAGCCGACATGCTTACGCCTGTCAACGGCGCAAAGTACTTGACTTCGTCGATGCTTCTGTCTATCTTGCCGGTGAGATTCGGTCAGTCTCCAGATCCCCGACCTTCGTTATCCTTCACTCCCGTATGCGGTATTGTGTCGATGAACGCCTGTTGTCGGCGGCATCGGTGCACACGCAGACTGCACGCTTAAACAGTGAAATGCAGCAGATAGTTCTTGGGGGGCTGGCGTCCGTACGTCGTCCGACGTAGGGACCAGACGCGCAGGAGGGGGTAAAGGCGGCCCCGGATCGTACACGGTCGGGGCCGCCGAACTGACGCGGTCAGCCCTTTTTCGCCAGCGGGCGGATGTCGACGTACGATACCCAGGCGTTGGGGTTTTGTTTGGCCACGTGCAGCACGGTGGCGGCGACTTCGGATACGGTCAGCTTTGTCGCGGCGTTGCCTGCCGGACGCTTCGGGCCGCCGCGCGAACCGAAACCGGTGTCGGTCGACGCGGGCGCAACCGTGCACACGCGGATGTTGTCATTGCGCACTTCACCTCCGACAGATTCCGACAGGACGTTCAGCGCGGCTTTCGATGCCGCGTAGACGGCCATGTTCGGGACCGCCTGCTTGCCCGCCATTGACGAGATGTTGATGATCTGCCCGCCGCCCTGTTTTTGCATGCGCGGAATGACCTCCCGGAAACACAAGAAGACAGACTTCAGATTGGTTGCGACTATCCGGTCGAAGTCTTTTTCGTCCATATCGACTATCGGTCCGGTGAAGCCGACTCCGGCGTTGTTGATGAAGATGTCGAGGCTGCCGAACCGTCGATAAGCGGCTGCTGCAACTTTGCGCATGCCGGACGCCTTTGAGATATCGGCGGTGACGATTGCGACCTGTTTTTTGGGCAGGCCGAGCGAATCCGCCACTGCCTGGAGTTCGGTTTTTTTGCGCGCGACCAGAACGATTCTGGTATTCTCGCCGGCAAACAGTTCGGCGATCCCTTTACCGATTCCTCGCGATGCGCCGGTGATGACGACGACTTTGCCGGATAAAGACTGCATGGCTGTCCTCTCAACCTCGTGCGTTTTGTGGGTGGCGTACGTCCTCACGCGCAGCCAGACCTGACATGTCGACGCAGGGCGATTCTGCCTTCGGATCCGCCCGAGTCGGCGATTCAACTAGAGTAGCTTATAACGCTTTGGTTTGCGGATCGTTCCGGAAGGGCTGGATGTCAGCACCGGTCGCTCGGAAAGCATCGGTAGAACATAGGTGAATTTCAGACGCGACCGGAGCTGACCTACGAGGACGTATCTTCGATAGAAGAAGGCGGGCCGTTTCCGGCCCGCCCTGATGTCTTCCCCTGGCTGAAGGGCCCACAGTGTAGGCCCCTGTCCCACGGCGTGAGCCCTATCCACGTTCCTTCTTGTATCTTGCCAACACGCCTAACACGTAGTCGATATCGTACGGCGTGTGGTCGGCGGCCACCTGGAAACGAATCGACTGATCGCCTTTCGGCACCACCGGGAAGTTCAGCCCGGTCGCCAGGACGCCGTGTTCGCGCAGGAACGCCACCATGTCTCTGGTCCGGTCGGTGTCGCGCACCATGAGCGGCGTAACCGGGTGGGGGCTGGGGAACGTTTCGTAACCGAGCGTGGTCAGCCCCTTCTCGAACTTCTCGGTCATGGCTTTGAGATGTTTGAGCAACTCGCGTCCTTTCGGGCTGTCGAGCAGATCGAGCGCAGCGATCGACGCCGCGGCTTCGGACGGCGTGATCGGGTTGGTGTAGATGTAGAAGGGGTTTTTCTCGCGAAGGTACTGGACGATCTCCTTTTTCGTCACGATATAGCCGCCGTTCACGCCGAGCGCCTTGCCGAGGGTCGCGACGAGAATATCGACCTGACCGCACTTGGTGTACTCTTCGGTGCCGCGACCGGTCTCGCCCAGCGCGCCAACCCCGTGGGAGTCATCGACAATCAGGACGATATCTTTGGGGAACCGGTCGTTGTACTTTTTAACCAGCGCATGAATCTTGTCAAGCGGCGCGTAGACGCCGCGCATGCTGAAGATGCCGTCGGTGACGACAATAACGTGCTCGCAGGCGCCGGCGGCCTGTTTCAGCCGATCTTCCAGTTCGCCCATATTGACATGCTTGTAGATGAGCTTGTCTTTCGGGCGGGCCAGTTTCATGGCGTTGATGATGCAGTTGTGATTGAGCTCGTCGGAGATGATGATCGTCTCCGGGGTAGTCAGGGTGGCGATCACGCCCATCACCGAGGTATACGCGGCGCTGGTGATCATGCACGCTTCGCGACCATGGAAAGCGGCCAGCCGTTTTTCGAGTTCGACATGCGGCTCGAACGTGCCGGAGATGAACCGGACCGCGCCCGGGCCGACACCGTATCGTGCGGCGGCATCCTCCTCGGCGCCGATCACCTGCTCGCGGATGGACATGCCGAGATAGGAGTTGGCGTTCATGCGCACGAACTCCTTGTCGCCGAACCCGACCAGTTTCAGCCGCGGACCTTTTTCGCCGGTCGGGCGAACGACCTCGCGCACTACAAACTCGGCGCCTTTCGCCGTCCCCGACGATTGCAGTTCATCGAGCCCGGCCTGCAGGTCACGAACGAAATTCGAAAGCGGCATGTTTTATCGTCCTCTCGCTATATTCGCTTTGCCGTCGAGCGCGGCCTTGTGGGTCAGCTTCTCGAGCATGTCGGAGGTCATCGCGGACAAATCGTACTGCGGTTTCCATCCCCACTCGGTACGGGCGGCGGAGTCATCCATGTAGTTCGGCCACGAATCGGCAATCGCCTGCCGCACCGAATCGACTTCGTAGTCGATCTCGAACTCCGTCCGATGCGTGCGGATTTCCGCCGCCAGCTCGTCGGGCGTGAAATTCATCCCGGTCACGTTGAAGGCGTTGCGATGCCGCAACCGTTCCGGGTCGGCCTCCATCAGCTCGATCATCGCCCGAAGCGCATCGGGCATATACATCATGTCCAGCCGCGTGTCCGGACGAAGGTAACAGGTGTATTTGTTGTGTTTGATCGCCTCGTAGAAGATCGAGACCGCATAGTCGGTCGTACCGCCGCCGGGCTCGGTTTCATAGGAGATCAGGCCGGGAAAGCGCAGTCCCCGGCTGTCGAGGTTGAAGCGCTTGTGGTAGTAGTCGCAGATCAGTTCGCCGGTCAGCTTGGTGACGCCGTAGATCGTGCTCGGCCGCTGGATCGTATCCTGCGGGGTGTTGTCTTTCGGCGTGGTTTCGCCGAACGCGCCGATCGAGCTGGGGAAAAAGAGCGCGCAATGATACTGCCGGGCGGCCTCGAGAATGTTGTACAGGCCGTTGACATTGATCTGCCATGCCACGTTGGGGCGCGACTCACCCACCGCCGACAGCACCGCGGCAAGATGATAAATGGTGCCGACATCGTATATCTGCATCACCCGCGTGATGTGGTGCGGATCGAGCACGTCGAGAAATTCAAACGGGCCGCTGTCGCGCAGTTCGATGTCGGTGGGCATGCGGATGTCGGTGGCGATGACGGTGCTTTCGCCGTAGCGTTCGCGAAGAGCCCCGACCAGCTCGGATCCGATTTGTCCGACCGCGCCGGTGACGAGAATCTGTTTCATGGGCGATACTCCTCAGTACCGCAAAAGGTTGACTATTTCGTCGGAGTATACGAAAGCGGGGCCGAAAATCAATTGATTTCGGGGTTTTGGGGCACGGGGAGGCGGCGCATGTTTGACGCGCTATACAGCTTTGTCATTCCCCGCCACGACGGGGAATCTATCTTCAATTGTAGGGTGGAACCCAGGACCGGAGGTCGAAGCGGTTCCGCCAGTCGGCGTGGCGGGCAATGGCAGGACCGCGTCAAGCTTCGCGTTCGGGTACTGCCCTACAAAGTCTCGCTCTCAGCGTAGCTCCCAGATCAAGTAGCCGTCGTAATCATAAACGCTGAGGATAATGACTTCGGTGTGAGAGGCCATGTATTCGCATTGCTCCGACGTCAGATCACTACCATCTGGAGGACGCATCTCTTTGGGGAGGGAGGTCAGAAACAAACACGGTTGCCAGTCACCAGTGATGTTGAGCTGCATCCAATCGCGCGTATGCTTCCGCGCGTCTTCGTCAGACAAACTCCAATACACCCGATCTTGATCGAAGTACACAGGAGATTGGATCTTCGGAACCCACTTGTCTCCGCGACTGAGGAGTTTCGCCTGCCCAACCGCGATTCGGTCTGGTGCTGATTGAAGGAATGTTCTCACATGCTTCTCCATGTACGGCACCGTAGATCGGCCGTCAGCCAGCCACGACTCCTCGAACCTGTACATGTGATCTGGTTCGTAGTCGTCTGGCAAATACGTAAACACCTTCCCTTGATTGGGACTTATGAGCTGGAGAAGGGCCAAGTCGAGCTTTCCGTACCAGAACATCTCACTCACGCACTTAAACACGTACTGATTGGCGCGTTGATCGAGATCGAATCGACGGTAAGGGCCGGTGTACTTGTCTTTGATGGCTTCTCCTCCCCGGAGTGTACCCACCCGGGACGCCTGCCCGCCGTGGTGGGGGTGGGCTACTCATCTGCATGTTGCGGTGATCGTTGGCGCACGAGGACGTACGCCAACCACAGCCGCAATCAGTCCACCGTCTGTATGACGTTGTTCTCGCGCTCGGTGAGGCGGGTCAGGATGTTGGTCGTGCGAAGAATCAGGTAGATGATCGCCAGAATCGCGCCGATTCCGAGTGCGACCAGCAGTATCGTAAGCCACTTGTGGTTTCGCATATGCATACCCTCCGTCGAAGTTCATCTAGTCCGTATCGACCGGCTCAGCGGTCCGTTTCACCCGGCAGCGGAGATTGACCGGATGGCCTCAAGCAGCTGCTGCTTGTTGGCCATGGAAATCTGTCGACCCTGAATCGGCAGGTCGGCAAGCGTCCGGGCGTATTGCCGGAGTTTGACCACCGGCAAGGCCTCCAGGTCGGCCATGGAAAAACCGCCTGCTGCCGGGTGAGCCGAGGGCGCCGTTTTGGGCAGTTCGGCGGGCGCTTGCTCAGCCCGGGGGCTCGGGTTCGCTTCTGGGACGGGCCGTGCCGCCGGGGACGGTCTGGTTGGTTTGATCGCCCGGGCTGGTTTGGGGGCCGCGACCGGTCGAGGAACCGAGTCAGCAGGCTTTCTTTTGAGCACGGGGATTTCCGTTCCACCCGGTCTGTCGTCGAGAAGGCCGGTCAGTTCTTCGGTGGGACGGCCAAACACGCGGGCGATAATCAGGTGGCCGAGTTTGCGCGCGGCCTGCGCCCCCGCATCAACCGCCGCCTGCACCGCGCCGAGATCTCCTTCAATCCGGATCACGACCAACGCGTCGTCATTGGAACTGATCGATGAAATCCGGACATCGGCCGCCTTACTGGCGGCATCGGCGGCCTCGAGCGCACCGACCAAACCACGGGTTTCGATCAATCCCAGAGCGTCGCGGAGCATACTTAAGTCTAAGGCATTGAGGGCCATTTGTAAATACAAAAGCGAGTGGTGGCACGGGACGGTCGGCTGCCGAAGGCGTGCTGACGGAGCAGGCCGTGTGACGACATACCCGCGGTCCGGTTACAACGGTATCGATTGTTGCGACCGGGAGGGTGGACGATTCTACGGTTGGTCGCGGAGGACGGTGTGTACGGTGGCGAGCACGTATGCGGGCAAATTAAGGCCGGGGTCGCGGCTGGCAAGGACGGCGACCCCGGCTGGATGGTAGGGGTATACTAACAATCGCGTGTGCGATCCTTTGAGTTCTCATATACCACCCGCACTCCCCTCGAATGCGGGTGGCAATCCACCAAAGAAAAGAGGACCTACCAAGCACTAACAGCGCTTAGGAGTAAAATGACAGTTCCATCTTAAGCAACGGCTGTGCCGAATGTGAACAGCGCCGCGGTGTCGGTATTAGTGTGCTGTGTGACAAGGGGTTACGCCGTCGTGTGAATTGCCTCGCGGCGGTTGATGCAATCGTGCTTCGTACAGACGTACGAACTCCGGCGCAGAAAAAACGGTAAGCGCCTGATAAACAGGCGCTTACCGTAACCAGGGAGGAACCGTGTGATTCGTACGGTCTCACGAACCACCGTCCGAATCAACTCAGTTGCTTTTATACTGGCGCAACCGACAATCCTTGTCGTCACGCCTCAGGCATGGCCGGCCGGGTGAGTCGCAGCGTGGCGACATCACCCGAGACCGGATGCTGACCCCTCGAGTGTGCCCCCGGGTCGGCCCATGCCCAACATCATGCCTCTCGCCGCTCAATTCGGCAGCGGCGAATCAAACGAAATGTTATAGCGCTTCAGCTTCGTTCGTACGGTGGCCTCGTGGATACCGAGCAGTCGCGCAGCCTCGCTCTTGTTGCCGCCTGCGGCGGCGAGTGCGTCGCGAAGCAACTCGCGTTCGAATTGCTCAACCCGATCGAACAGGGTCTCCGTTTCGGCGCTCGCGATAGCGTCGCCGCCGAACAGCGAGTGACTCAATTCGACCAGATCTCCCTCGGCCACCATCTCGGCCATCATCTCGAGGCGCTGTATGCGCTGATCCAGTTCGCGAATATTGCCCGGCCAGTCGTACCGGATGAACTGGTGGAGCAATTCGGCCGGCACCGGCTCGCCCTCGGCGAGCAAACCGCGCCTGCGCATGAAGTGCCCGGCCAGCAGGCCGATATCTTCCTTGCGCTCGCGAAGCGGCGGCAGCGTAAACGTCACGCCGCTGATGCGATAGTACAGGTCGCGGCGGAAGGCGCCGGATTCCACCATCGCCTCGAGATCATGATTGGTCGCAGCCACCAGCTTGACGTCGAACGGCACTTCGCTGGTACCGCCGAGCGGCATGAGCGTGCGCCGCTCCAGCACACCGAGCAGCTTGGCCTGCAAGCTGAGCGGCATGTCGCCGATTTCATCGAGGAACAGCACGCCGCCGTCCGCCTGCAGAAACAGCCCATCCTTGTGGCGTTCGGCGCCGGTAAACGCGCCCTTGCGGTAGCCGAACAACTCGGACTCGAGCAGCGTATCCGGCACGGCGGCGCAGTTGATCGGCTTGAACGGGCCGTTCGGCCGCACGAGCGAATGGAAATAACGCGCCATGCGGTCCTTGCCGACCCCCGTCTCGCCGCACAGTAGCAGCGGCAGATCGCTTCGGCCGTACATGGCGAGCTGCGCCTTGAATTTGAGGATCTCCTTGTTGCAGGTGACGTAGTCGGGCGTGTCGACAGGTCGTGACGCCGATGGTGTCACCACGGCGGGAGCGGGACGATCCATCGCACCGATCAGGCGACCGACTTCCTCGTGCCGGAACCGGTTGCGCGTACGGGCGAAAAATTCCTCCGCCCGGAACAGGTAGGTCAGGCGCTGCCGCTGTTCGAATACTTCGGCGCACCCGGCGGCTACAAACGCATCGGCTTTCTCCCATCGCACGCCGGAGCGGTCCAGCGTTTCGATCGCGTCTGCGAACAACGCGCGCGATTCGTTGGGTTTGCCGCGCGATGCCGCTATCTGGGCCTTGATCTTCAGCAGCGCACCGGTTTCCACCAGGTCGCCGGCCTTGTGCATGATCGCCGTAGCGGCGGCAGCGTGGCGCTCCGCGGTACGGAAGTCATTGCGGCGGATCGCCAGTTCGGCGAGATGCCGCAGCGCCCGGCCCAGCATCGGCGACTCGACATTCGCGCCGCGCGCCATCCCCACCGCCTGTGCGAGCACGTCGCCGGATTCGTCGTAGCGGCCGGCGCGGTAATACAGTTCGCCGAGATAGGTCAGGTAGCAGATCTCGTCGCGGCGGCTGTTCTGGGCGATTATGATCGGGTAGGCGTGTTCGAGCGCCTGCTCGGCCGCCGCGAACTCCGACTGCTGGATATACACGTGGGCCAGAGACAGTTCGGCCCGCGCGCTCTCCAGGTCGTCGTGCAGTTCGCGCGACAGATCGATATTGATCTGCAGGTGTTTGATCGCATCGGCGAAATCGCCGGTGAAGGCGCAGATTCGACCGATATTGCCCATCATAAACGCAAGCTTCTTCTTATCGTTGAGCCTGCGGGCGATCTCGACAGCATCCATGAGCACAGTCAGCGAGTTGCGGTAATCGTTCTGCCGGAAGAACAGGCCGGCGAGCTGGTTGAGCGCGCGGCTCTGACCTTCGGGGCTGTCGTTGCGGCGGAACACCGATTCGGCGTCGCGAAACGCGCGTTCGGCTTCCCGGAACTCGCCCAAGTCGCGAAGCACCGCGCCGAGCGTCATGAAGACGTCGGCGAGCAGCAGGCGGTCGGAATCCTGTTCGGCGGCGGCCTGGGCCAGGCGGGCGTGTTTCAACGCCGCGCTCAGATCGGCCAGTCCCGCGTAGGCTTTGGCGGCGAGGCGATACACCCGCGCGGCCTCGGCCCCGATCGGTTCGACCTGGGTGCGAAGCGACTCGAACTGCGCGATGGCGCCGGCAAAATCGCGTCGGCCCAGCAGCGACTCAAGGGCGTGAGCCACCGACCGGGCAAACTCTCTGCCGTTGTCATCTGTGGTATTCATAGTCGTCACCCTTTATCGCTGCAGCTCGGTGCGGTTGTAGTATGGCGTGCGCGTGATGTAGTCCGCCTTGCGAATCGGCTCGTCGACCATGCGGCTCGTGCGGCTCGATTCACGAATCAAAGGCTTCACGATAAATTCGTTGATGAGGATATCCAGCGGCAGGATGCCGGTGGTGGCCAATGCGGCCGCGCGCGGACCACCGTAGAGGCCGTCGCCGGGGTCAATGGTGGCTTCATCGCCACCCCACGGGTGCGAATCGCCGTCATCCGGATAGCCGAACGGCCGGTCCTTGGCCATCGACTGGTCGACGACAAGACAAATCGCCACCAGCAGGACAGCCAGCAGTGTGAGCAGGTTTTTCATGATAGACTCCCTGGTTAAAAGAGTATGTTGAGAAACGGAACATTCGTATCTGTAGTCACCGGACACACGACGGCCGGGCGGGCGAGGGTGAGGGGGATGAAGTCCTAACACTTCAATAACATAATAGCGGGGCGGCGGGTTCCTGTCAAGGCGTTTCATGCGAGGGGCTTAGGGGGGGCGACTGACCCCTTGACGAAACCGCGCCCATTAGCGTCTTTATTATTGATTGTCAGTCAGCAACAAATCGCGGCCGGATCCGGCCGCACAAATCGGGGAGGCGTGCTATGCGCAGTTTGAAGTTCTTAGCTGTCTCAGTTTTGATGTTGTCCTCTGCTGCTATCACTCTGGCCAGCGGGCAATCCTACACCACCTTCCACGTGCAGTTCGGGATCGGTTCAGTTGCCGATACGGGAGGAGTGGCCCATGGAACGCTTGCTGTGTGGCCTGCCTTCGATGGTGATGACTTCCAAATCGAAATCGACAGCATCGTTGGACTTGAATACGACGGACCTCGACACTACTCATGGCCGGGACAAGTTGGCGACACGTTCGCCGTCGACTTTACCTATCGGGTCCCGGATGGGGAACTCAGTTCTATTAGCGTCGTCGTAACTCGTGGGGACCACAAGACTTCCCGTAGTCGGTGGTACGACTTGAGGGGCGATCGCGCGCTTATCTACTACGGGGACCCCAGTAAACCCAATGTCTACCCCCTGAACTACCAGCAGGCGCCGCGGAAGATCGTCACGGTGGAGGATATCTATGGGCCACCCCCAGATCAACAGGAGATTAGAATTCTCCCTCCCGATACTGTCCCTCAGCCCAGGAGCCGGTGGAAAGGATATGACGTCGCACCGGTCGTGACTCGGATTGAGGACACCGCCGGCCTGGCGCAGTGGGGTTTCTGCGTTGAGGACGAGCTCGATTCGGGATGGGTTCTTTTGGGCAAGACGGACTCAATAATCGCCAAAATGCCCAGGGAGTTGTGGGACCAGCACTTGAGCCCCAATCGACCGCCTGAGAGCGAACGGGAGAAGATGGAACGTCTCGAGCGAACTCCACTGGACTATACGGATGAAGAGTGGCTGACCGTGGATGACACTCTTTTCATGAGACGGCGCGGAGAGAACAAGTTCGAGCCAATCGCACTGGCTTCCACGGGCGAGCTGCTCGGCGACCACAAGCCAAAGGGTCGCGCCCCGGACTCTCCCGAAGTTCTCGTTTTGGACTTGCGAGAACCCGATGATATGGAGTTCATTCGTTATCTGACTGATTCCATCGCTCCCACTCAGGTGAACGGTTACTACAAAGTGACCATCGAGTTCAGACAGATGAGAGAAATCATCGATCGAGGGATCAAGGGTTACAGTTTTGATTCGTGGCAGTGGGCTCACCCAAGAGAAGGTGGCGCCTCGACGTCGGATAGCTCCGGTCAGACTTCTGCGGATGAAACAGACGGAGAGCCGCCAGGAGACAAATCGCTCACCCTGTTTTACGACGGCTTCGATTCTGGTTTCTTCGACACAACCTGGACCAGTTGGGCGGAAGATGGGTTCTACTGGTGGGGACCCGTCTCTGGCAGTTATGAGACCTGTGAAACGTACTCATCAACCGGGAGCGTTTGGCCCGCAGGCGGAGTGGGGATGGGCTCCTGTGACTATATTGTCGACGCCTACACGACGTGGATGGAGATGGATAGTGCGGTTTCGTTGCAGTCAACACAGAACAACACTATAACGTTCCGTCTGTACTCCGACCTCGATCCCAGTCTGCAGGGTGGCTTCTATTGTTACATATCGGAAACAGGAGCGACTTCGGATTGGACCTTGAAGGCAACGGTTACTTCCGCCGAGAACTGGCGAGTATTCACGATCTACGTTGCAGATGATTGGGACCGCGTGTATGTTGCGTTCCGTTTTGTGAAGTCGAACGCCGTGTCCGCAAGACGAGGTGTCTTCGTAGACGATGTCAGGGTTGAAGGTGATGCTCTGACGTATCCCGATTTAACATTCTATCAGCCCATTAGCTGGGATCATCCTCTTGTGTTCGCGAACGAATGGGGCAGCACTCAGACTACTACTCTGTACGCAGGCGAGACAACATATCTCAGTTTCGCAATAAGAAATCAGGGCCAGTATGCGGCTGGCCAGTTTAATATCAGAGTCTACGATATCTATGAATCCTCCCAGTATCTGATTTCTACAATTCCCTGTTTTTCGGCGATCAATGCAGGAGAGGAGATGGAATTTCCCAACAATGAAATCGTGGTATCTCCGTCTGGTAGTCACACTATAGTCGTACGAGCCAATCAGGACCACGACCTCGAAGAGAGCGATTACACCAACAATGCTCAATCGCGGGTGCTTCAGTGGCTCGACCCGCCGCCACCCGAGCCAAACCTGCAGTGGTATGTGCCGAACTATTGGTCCGGTGCCATCGCCTATCCGACTCCCGTGTACTCAGGCCAAACCAGTCACGTGAGCTATGCCCTCCGCAATAACGGCGTTGAGGCCTCCGGGAGTTTTGTATGCCGGATCTATATGAACGGAATCTCTGTCCACTCCAAAACCATTCCCGGAATGTCCCCCGGGGAGCAACTGATCGTCCCCACTGTACCCGTTTCGTTTCCCGAGGGAGTCGTCACTCTGGAACTTCACATTGATGATGATGGCCAGGTTGACGAGAGCACTGAACTGGACAACAATTGGATCACTCCGCCAATCCTTGTTCGGCCGCCATCCATTGAGGTATACGGACATGTGGAATATCAACACCTGGCGAACGGTGGTTCATCAGCCACCTACTCACCGGCAAGACACATTCGGGTGGAACTGTGGGATGAAAACGTTGACGGACCAGACCAATGGTTAGATTCCGCGACAACTGATCAGTGGGGGAGTTTTGCTTTCCAACAGGTGTCCAATGTGGATCAAGATGGTACTCGACTTGATGTCTATGTTAAGGCGTGGGCTATGAACGACGCGGCAGTTGCATGGAAGGGATCTGCGAAGTCGGTGGAGGGAAGCCCGAGATATGGGTCAGGGGCACTGGCGGAACAAGTGATTCCACATCTGACTCCGGAGGCTTTCGACTATGCGAGCTTCGATAGCTACGTTCAAAACGACGTGAGGAGCGGCGATGTCAGTTTTCAGGGGCCTGGGTCAGCTACGCCGCCTATCTGGATATATTGGCCGCATTCAAATGAGTTCTTCCTGGTGGATGCGGTTCTGGATAGTTGGCTCAAGTGGTCCGAATTGCGACCCAACGACTTCATTGACACCGTAAATATCTGGGCTGGCCCCGACAGAGATTATTCCAACTACCTCTGGAGATACGGTGACACTATCTATGACCTGATTACGATAGCGGCTGATGTCACCAACCCTGATCCACCGGGGCTGGACATTTTCGACCGTGCCACGATTCTACACGAACATGGTCATAAGATTGCCAAGGTGCTCGACATTCTTCAACAAGGCAGCGGCACGCATAGTTTTTGGCTAAAGGTATCCGATGGTCTCGCAGCCAGTGAAGGATGGGCGCACTTCTGGGCGGCATACTGCCTGGGCAAAGCGCGAACGTCTAACGCATGGAATGACTTCCAAGATACTTCTTGGATTGATGTTGAGACAGGTGTATTTGGAGTGAGCGGTACATCGGGGCCCTTCACACCCGACAGTTCGGCAAACACTCGCGGCACGGACTGTGAGGCGTCGGTTGCGGGTGTTTTCCGGGACATATACGACAACCAGACGGGGATTGAGGAATTCAGTTCCCGGAACGAATGGAATGTGCTGCCCCTGCCGCATTCAGCCGATGGTGTCGGAGATTCACTGTCCCTTGGTATTCAGCCGATCCTGACAGCATTACTGGACAAGGCTGGTCCTGGGGCAAGACCACAAACCTTAATGGATTTCTGGGATTCCTGGTTCAAGTATGGACAGTCTCAGGGTCACACCCAGGCAATGGTCGATATCTGGTACGAGCACGGCATGGAGATCAAGTACGGGTGCTGCACCGGCATGACCGGCAACACCAACGGTGACCCCGATGATATCGTCGACCTGTCCGATATAACGGCTCTGGTGGATTGGCTGTTTCTGGGACAGCCGATTGGCTGTGTATTCGAGGCAAATGTGACGGGAGACCCCGATGGTAGTGTGGATCTGGCAGATGCGATATGTCTTGTCAATTACCTGATCAACGGAGGTCCGCCCCCGGCTCCGTGCCGAGGCACCGACAAGTAATCGACACTGACGCGGCTTCAACAGAAACGGGGCACTCCTATGATGGGGATGCCCCGTATACCTTTCATGCCAATGACTTACCTGCCAACCATGCCGCGAGCGGCCAGATTTGCCCGTCTATCGCATAGCGGGTCAATAAGTTACAAGAATATCATGAATCCCTCAAAAAATCCTTGAACTTCTCCCTCCTTCTGCCGTTATATTAACTAACAAGTTAGTTTAACTGAATGGTTGGTTATATATGAGTGACCAGAAAAGCCGACTGAAGCCCCCCGATCCCGCCGATACGGAACCGTCTCGACGACGGATTCTCGATGCCGCTCTCGAGGAGTTCGCCGAACACGGTCTCGCCGGCGGACGGGTCGACCGGATCGCCGAACGCGCCTCGGTCAACAAGGCCATGATCTATTACCATTTCAATTCCAAGGAAAACCTGTACCGCGAGACGATCGCCGATATCTATCGCCGCGCGCTGGATGAAATCAAGAATCGCGCCAGCGTGCAGTCGTCGTTCGATGACCTTCTTCGCGACGCCAGTCGAATCTACTTCAAGATTGCCGGCAACCACGCGGCGCTGCCGCGCATCCTACTTCGCGAGCTCGCCGAACCAGAGAGCGAGATTCTCACGATGATCTCGTCGATCATTCGCGAGTCCGGCGCGCCGCAGAAACTGCTGGAGCGTTTTCAGGAGAAGATGCGCGACGGCACGATACGAACGCTCGATGTCCGCCACACACTGGCGTCGTTTCTCGCCCTGAATATCGGATCGATTTTGATGGCCCCGATGATCACCAAGGTGCTGCAGATACCGGATACGGAAACGTTTCTGCAGGAACGACAGGAGGCGGTCGTCGACGTATTCCTTCACGGCGTAAAGGTGACCCGATGAGATATCTTGTCTACTTTGCATTGTGCGTCCTGATACCGTCCGGAGTTCTTTCGGCGCGGGAGTTGAGCCTGACCGAGGCCTTTCGACTGGCGCGCGAGCACTCGCTGGCGGTGAAGCAGGCGCAGGCGAACGCCGACGCCGCGGTGTCACTTCACGGCGCCGCGCAACGCGACCGGCTGCCGGTGCTCGATCTACAGGCGATGGCGTCGTATGTCGACTACGTGCCGACACTGGATATCGCGTTGCCGCTCGGGCAGTCGTTTTCGCGGGAGCTCGGGACCAACGAGAACTACCAGACAGACGTCCGCCTGACTTTTCCGCTGTACACCGGGGGCCGGATTTCGGGCGGCATAGACCGCGCCTCGGCAATCGCGCGTGTCAATCAGGCGCTCGCTGCGGCGAGTGTCGATCAGGTGTACTTGCAGACACGGGTGGAATACTACCAATTGTATCGTTTCGACCGTCTGCATGCGGCTGCGGACGCGTCACGGCAGCGCGCGACAATCACGGCGGAGGACGTGCAGTCGATGTACGACGCCGGTGTCGCCGACTCGACCGACCTTCTGGAAGCGCGATTGAATTTCACGGAGGCCGATCTGGCACGCACGCAGGCAGCCGGCGCCCGCCGCAGCGCCGAGATCAGGCTGCTCACGCTGCTGGGGCTGGATTATGAGGAGTCGCTCGTGCTGACGGAGCCGATCGACCAGCCCTCGGCCCTGCCGCCGACGGAGCCGGTATCTGAGACGAAGCCGGAACTTCGTGCGGCCCGCGAATCGGTTGCGGTGGGCGACGCGGAAGTGCGCATGCAGCGGGGCGGTTACCTGCCGTCACTTGCCGCGTTCGGCGGGTGGTCGTACGGCAAACCGAATCTCGACCGGTTCAACGACACGTGGAACGACTACTTCACGGTCGGCGCGCGGCTGACCTGGTCGTTCAATACCGGCAACAAGACGGGTCGACAGGTGCGGGCCGCGGAATATGCACGTGAGGCCACCCACCGCCACTACGACGAGGTCAGCGAGACGTTGAATCGCGAGGCGCAGCTTCGCCGCCAGCAGCTGCAGCTTGCGTATGACGGTTATCTGACCGCACGCACGCGTTTTGAGATTGCCACCGACAACTACCGGCTCGCCCGCACGCGGCATCGGGACGGCGATCTCGCGAGCAACCGCCTGCTGGAAATAGAACAGACGCTTGCGGCCGCCGAGTCATCGCTGGCCGCGGCGGTCGCCGATTACCATATCGCCCGAAGCGCCTGGCTGTATGCGATCGGGTCTGAGCTTTTGAAGGAAGGAAACTGACATGTCGTACAGGTATCACGGACTCGCATGCATTCTGGCGGTTTCGCTTGCAGCCATCCTGACCGGCTGTGCCGACACCGACAACACGGGTGCGGGCTCGGGACTGATCGAGGCCGACGAGGTGATCGTATCGGCGGAAACCGCCGGACGCCTGCTGGCGCGACATTTCGATGAAGGCTCGGTGGTGCGGGGCGGCGACACGCTGGCGGTGATCGACACGACGCGTCTGGTCCTCCAGATCGAGGCCGCCCGTGCCGGTCGAGCCGCAGCCGAGGCGCGTCTCAACACCGCCCGCGTGCAATTGGCACAGGCAAAACAGACCGAGTCGTTCGCCGAAACGGAGTTCAATCGGGTGAGCCGACTGCTCTCATCGGGTACGGCGACCCAGCGGCAGTTCGATCAGGTCCAGCATGAGTACAACACTTCGGTAAACGCGCGTAAAACGATCGACGCACAGATACGGGCGATCGAGGCGGAACTGGAGCAGGTCGACGCGCAGATTGCGACAATCGAGCGCGAGTACCGCGACTGTTTCCCGGTGGCGCCCTCGCCCGGCACGGTCACCGAGGCATATGTCGACGCCGGGGAATTGCTGGCGCCCGGCAAGGCGATCGCCCGAATCGCGCGCCTCGATACAGTGTGGGTGAAAGTCTATCTGCCGGCGGGGAAGTTCGCCCACGTCACGATCGGCCAGACCGCCACCATCAATACCGAGTCCGGCGGGCAGACGTATGAAGGCCGGGTCGTGTGGACGGCGGACGAAGCGGAGTTCACGCCGAAGAACGTCCAGACCGAGGAGTCGCGCGCGGATCTCGTTTATGCGGTGAAGGTGTTGGCGCCCAATCCCGACGGAACGCTCAAAGTCGGCATGCCGGTATTCGTTACGATGGAGCTGCCGTGAGTTTTCTGGACGCACAAAATGTGAGCCGGACATACGGCGACATCCGCGCGCTCGATCGGTTTTCGTTGTCGGTCGAGAAAGGCGAGGTTGTGGCGTTGCTTGGTCCCGACGGCGCCGGCAAAACCACGTTCATGCGGATCGTGTGCGATCTGATCGACCCCGACCCCTCGCCGGATATGACGATCTTCGTCGATGGGATAGACGTTCTCCGCGACTTCGCCTCGGCCAAACCGCTGGTGGGCTACATGCCGCAGACTTTTTCGCTCTATCCCGACCTGAGTGTCGAAGAGAACATGACCTTTTACGCGGGCATATACGGGTTCACGGGTGACGATTACCGCCGCCGTCGTGACCGCATGTATGCATTTTCCAACCTCGGGCCGTTTGCGAAAAGGCGGGCCGGGGCGCTCTCGGGCGGCATGAAGCAGAAGCTCGCGCTCTCCTGCGCGCTGCTGCACGATCCGCGGCTGCTCATTCTCGATGAACCGACCACCGGTGTCGATCCGCTCTCCCGTCGCCAGTTCTGGGAGATGCTCCTGGACCTTCGCGCTTCCGGTGTGACTATCCTTGTTGCGACACCGTACATGGACGAGGTCGAACGGACCGATCGCGCGGTGTGTATTTTCGGCGGGCGCAAGCTCACCGAAGCGTCGCCTGGGGAGCTGGCACGCCAGTTCGAGGGACGTATCTACAGTCTGGCGGCCAATCCCGCGCGCGACCTTATCGAAGCGCTCAATGCCGCTCCGGGGCTGGCTGCACGACGATTCGGCGCGGGGATACACCTCTACACGGACAAACACACCGATATCCGCGCTTTTGATTCGGTTTTGCAGGCGACCGGCATCGACCCGGCGACGGTCGAGCCCGTGCAGCCGTCGGTCGAAGATCGATTCATTCAATTGATGGAACGGGAGGCGTTGTCGTGACCCCGGTTGTGGAGTTGGATAATCTCACCCGTCGGTTCGGCGGTTTTACGGCGGTCGATGGTGTCAGCCTGACCGTGTACGAGGGTGAGATATTCGGATTTCTCGGCGCCAACGGTGCGGGAAAGACGACCGCAATCCGCATGCTGTGCGGCCTGCTGCTGCCGAGTGCGGGAAACGGGCGGGTGGCGGGATTCGACGTGCTTACGCAGTCGGAGCGGATCAAGAAGTCAATCGGCTACATGTCACAGAAGTTCTCCCTCTATCCCGATCTTACGGGCCGTGAAAACATGCAGTTCTACGGCGCGGCGTACGGACTTTGCCCCCGGCTGATTAAAGAGCGTATCGCCGAACTGAGTGACGGACTGGAACTGGGCGCTTTTATCGACCGACGGTGCGGATCGCTGCCGGTCGGTTGGCGACAGCGGCTGGCATTGTCGGTGTCGTTGCTGCATCGGCCCCGGATACTCTTTCTCGACGAGCCGACCGGTGGCGTCGACCCGGTGTTTCGCCGGCGTTTCTGGGATATCCTCTACCGCCTTGCCGCCGAGCGGGTCACGATTTTCGTAACCACGCACTATATGGATGAGGCGGAGTACTGCGGTCGCATTTCAATCATGCACCGGGGGCGAATCGTGGTCGAAGGCGAACCGGCATCGCTGATCCGAAGCAGGGGCGCAGCCGGTCTCGAAGACTTGTTCGTGGATTTGATCAGGGAGCACGACTCGAATGCCGGGTAACGCTCGACATATCGCGCGCAAGGAGATGTACCACATACTGCGCGATCCGCGCTCCCTGGTGATCGTATTCGCCATGCCGGTCATGATGACCTTTTTGTACGGGTATGCGATCAATCTCGATATCGAGCACATTACACTCGCCGTGATCGACTACGACCGAACGCCGAGTTCGCGCACGTTAATCGATGGTTTTTACAACTCAACCTATTTCGAGCGACCCGAATACGACATCGATATGTCGCACCCGGAGCGCTCGCTGCGCGCACGGCATGCGACAGGGATACTGACGATCCGCCGCGGTTTCGCCGAGGCGCTTGCGCGCGGCGATGATTTTTCGCTCGGCTTGATGATCGACGGCTCCGACAATCTTCTCAGCGCCGCAGTCCAGGCCTATGCGAACGGCGTGCTGATTGCGTTTCTCAAAGACCGCCTGCCACCCGACCAGGAGTTGCCGGGCATCACGGTGTCACAGCAGATCCTGTACAATCCCGACCTGAAGTCGTCGCGCTACTTCGTGCCGGCGCTTGTCGCGGTCATTCTCCTGATGATCTCGGCGCTGTTGACGTCGGTGACCATCGCCCGGGAAAAGGAAACGGGAACGATGGAACAGCTATTGGTGGCGCCGGTGTCGGCGCGCGATATTCTTGTCGGGAAGATTCTCCCGTACGTGCTGATCGCGTTCATCGACGGCATGCTGGTGCTGCTTTTCGCCAAAATCATGTTCAGCGTGCCGTTTGTCGGCTCGCTCTGGGTACTGCTGCTGTTTACGATCGTATACGTCTCGGCGTCGCTGTCTATCGGTATTCTGATTTCGTCGCTCGTGTCGACGCAGCAGGTGGCCATGATGTTTGCGCTGGTGACCACGATGCTTCCCTCGATCATGCTCTCCGGGTTCATATTCCCGATCAAGAACATGCCGATCGTATTGCAGGCGCTGAGTCATATCGTGCCCGCACGATACTATATTGAGGCTACGCGCGCACTGTTGCTCAAGGGCACGTCGGTCGTGCTGCTTCTGCCGCAGCTGGCGGCGTTGCTGGTCCTGACGGGCATCCTTTTGGTGATAGCCGGAAAGAAATTCAAAGCGAGGATAGGCTGAGGTGATACGCGCGTATCTGGGATTAGTCAGGAAAGAATTCCTGCAGGTGCTCCGGGACCGGAACATGCTGCGGATCATCTTTGCGGTTCCGATTATCCAGCTGTTGCTGCTCGGATACACGGTGACAACCGACGTCAAGTACATAGCGCTTGACGTGTATGATTTCAACCAGAGCCGGTATTCGCGGGAGCTTGTGGTCGCCGCCGGCGCCGGTGACTACTTCACGATCAGCGACGATCTCCAGCCGATGCTGAGCCACCCGGTCTATGACCTGCACACGCGATTTCAGCGCGGCGACGCCGAGATGGCGCTTCTGATTCCGGAGGATTTCTCACAGAAGATCAGCGCGCGCGAATCCGTGACGGTGGGGCTGGTCGTGGACGGCTCGAATGCATCCTCGGCCGCAACCGCTCTCGGCTACATGAACCAGATCGTCCGCGAGTATTCGGCCGACGTGACCGGCGTACGGATCCCGGTCGAGATCCGGCCGACCGTTCTGTACAACCCGGAAGCGGAGTCGGTCTATTTCATGGTCCCCGGTATTGTGGCCACGCTGCTCACGATGATCACGATCATGCTGACATCGATGGCCATCGTGCGCGAGAAGGAAATGGGAACGCTGGAACAGCTGCTCGTGACACCGATCAGCGGCACCGTTCTTCTTTTCGGCAAACTCAGCGCATTCGCCGTGTTGGGGATTATCGAGATTTCATTTGCACTGGTGGTGGGGGTGCTGTGGTTCGGCATTCCATTCGTCGGTTCTCCAGTATTGTTGTTTGCGCTGGCGTCGCTGTACATGGTCGCGACCCTCGGTATCGGGCTGCTGTTTTCAACGGTCACCTCGACACAACAGCAGGCGATGTTTTTCGCGTGGTTTTTCTCCATATTCGCGATCCTGACCTCGGGCTTCTTCACACCTATTTCGAACATGCCGGAGTGGATCCGCCCGGTGACCTACCTCAATCCCATGCGATACTTCGTGGCAATCGTCCGGGGCATCATGATGCGCGGGGCCGGATGTGCCGAGCTCATGAGCGAAGTATATCCCATGGCGGTCTTCGCGATTACAGTGTTTGCGATTGCCGCGCTGCGGTTCCGCAAGCGGGTAAGCTAGACATAGAGCGCCCGAATACTCCGAACGAAAGAACCATTTGACCGCCGCCGCCGTTACAGGTATCGTTGTCCATTGAAGGAGAGATCGCTGACGCAGGAAGGGCGTTGTCTATGGCACTCAAAATCGGTAACAAGGCGCCGGCATTTTCACTGCAAAATCAGGACGGCCAGAAAGCGAAGCTGTCCGACTTTGCCGGATCGTGGCTGGTGCTGTATTTCTACCCGAAAGATAATACGTCGGGCTGCACGCTCGAAGCCGTCGATTTCACTTCCGCCCTCGCAAGTTTCAAGAAGCTGGGAGCCACGGTCGTGGGGGTCTCCCCCGACTCGGTGAAGAGCCACCAGAACTTCTGCGCAAAACACAAGCTGGGAATCACGCTTCTGTCCGATCCCGATCACACCGCACTCGAAAAGTACGGCGTGTGGAAAGAGAAAAGCATGTACGGCAAAAAGTACATGGGCGTCGAGCGCACAACGGTGCTGATCGATCCGGAGTCGAAAGTCCGCGCCATGTGGGAGAAGGTCAAGGTCAACGGGCACGTTGACGACGTAAAAGCCACTCTCGCGTCGCTGGTAAAGGCATAAACGTGGCTCACCCGATGAAGATTCTTGTTTCCGGCTCGTCGGGCCTGATCGGCACGGCGCTCACCGCTGCGCTTCGGGCTGACGGTCACACGGTTCACACGCTCGTTCGCGAACGGACGAATGACCCGCAGTCGGTCTATTGGAGGCCCTCGACCGGGGAGATCGATCGGGCCGGGCTCGAGGGATTCGACGCGGTCGTGCACCTTGCCGGTGAGAATATCGCCGGCGGACGATGGAACGACGAGCGCAAGGCGCGCATTCTCAACAGCCGGGTCGACGGTACCTCGCTGCTGGCGGAATCGCTGGCCTCCTGCACCCATAAGCCGGAGGCGCTCGTGTGCGCGTCCGCTGTTGGATTCTACGGCGACCGGGGAGATACCGAACTGACTGAAAAGATGCCGCGCGGCAAGGGATTTCTGGCCGACGTGTCCGAAGCGTGGGAGAATGCCGCCGACCCCGCCCGCTCGGCTGGAATTCGCACCGTTCACCTTCGCATGGGCGTGGTGCTCGCTGCCGAGGGTGGCGCACTGGAGAAGATGCTCACGCCGTTCAAGACGGGAATGGCCGGGAAGCTGGCCGACGGCAGTCAGTACATGTCGTGGGTGTCGCGAGACGACGTCGTGCGGGGTATTCAGTTCGCATTGTCCGAGCGGTCGCTCGATGGTCCGGTCAACATGGTCTCCCCGACACCCGTCACCAACGAGGAATTCACCAACGTCCTTGGCGCGGTATTAAACCGACCGACCGTAATGGCTATCCCCGCCTTTGCGCTGAAGATGCTCGCGGGTGAGATGGCGGAGGAGTTGCTCCTGGCCAGTATTCGTGTCATCCCGAAAAAGCTGCTCGATCACGGCTTCACGTTCCGTCACACCGATCTCGAGACCGCGCTGCGCCAGGCGCTGGGACTATAGAGCCGGGCGCTCCCCGGGGTTCTCCGGTTTCATTTCGGTTTCCGGATCGAGATGCACCAGCACGTCGGTCACCTCGTCCATGTCCTCGAGCAGCCGGAGCCGGACCTCACGCGCTATTTCATGCCCTTGATAGACCGAGATCCTGCCGTCGACCACGACATGCATTTCCACCAGCAGATTCGGACCGGAGTGACGTGCTTTGAGGTCATGCACCTGCATTACTCCCGGCACCTGTGCGGCCCGATATTGGAGCTCGCTGAGAATCCGTTCCTCGGGCGCCGTGTCGGACAACTCGCGCAGGGCACCCCACAGCAGTGTCGCGCATACTTTCAGCAGAAACAGCGAAACGATGATGGCGGCCAGCGCGTCGGCAAGATGCCAGTCCGGGTTCAGCCGCGCCGCCAGCACCCCCACCAGCACGGCAACGGAGCTGAAGGCGTCGGAACGGTGATGCCAGGCGTTGCCGATCACGACAGTCGAGCGAATCCGCCGTCCAACCAGCACCGTGTACCAGTACAACGCCTCTTTGGCGGCGATACTGGCGGCGGCCACGACGATTGTCAGCGCGGTCGGCGATGACACGCGATGCTCGTACACGGAGACGATGGCGTTGTAGGCAATCCAGACGGCGGCGACCAACAGCGTCAGACCCACACCGAGGCTGGCGATCGTTTCGATACGCCCGTGTCCGTAGGGATGATCTTCATCGGCTTCCTTGCGGCCCCAGCGCAGCCCCAGCAGTACGACCACGTCGCTGAACAAGTCGGATGCGGAGTGGACGGCGTCGGCAATCAGCGCCTGGCTGCGGCCGGCGATACCGCCCCACAGCTTCAGCCCGATCAGTACGATGTTCACCACCATACCGACCCAGGTCACCTGCAGACCCGCCTTCAGGTCTCGGTCCGTCTGGAGACCGTCGATTATCGGCATGTCTCGTATCCCGTACTCAGGCGCACAGTTCTCCTGTGGTTTTTCTATCCTTTGACGACGCCGAGCGGGCGCAGTCGAGCGACCCGGCGCGCGATTCCCGAATGGTGTGAGATATCAATGACGCTGTCAATATTCTTGTAGGCGCCCGGCGCCTCTTCCGCCACGCATCGCCTGCTTTTCGCACGGAGGTAGATACCGCGATTCTCCAGATCGGCAAATACCTTGTCGGCCGGATGTTCCTTGATCGCACGCGACCGCGACAACCGCCGCCCCGCCCCGTGACACGATGAACCGAACGTCTCTTGCATCGCCTGCTCGGTGCCGACCAGCAGGTAGCTGGCCGTGCCCATGTCGCCGGGGATGAGCACCGGTTGCCCGTAGGCGCGATAGCGTTCGGGGATTTCGGGGTGACTCGGTCCGAATGCGCGTGTCGCCCCTTTGCGATGAACGTACAGCAGGCGTTTCTTCCCGTCGACTTCATGCTGTTCGAGCTTGGCGATATTGTGCGCGATGTCGTAGATCAGATGCAGCCCGAGACGGCTCGACGGCCTGCCGAACACCGTCTCGAACGATTCGCGCACCCAGTGCATGATGAGCTGCCGGTTGGCCCACGCGAAATTCGCCCCGCACTTCATGGCCGCAAAGTACTGACGGGCTTCGGGCGACGACGCAGGCGCCGAGGTCAGCTCGTGATCGACCAGCGGGATGTTATATTTCTTCTGGGCACGACGCATCGTCTCCAGGTAATCGGTGCATATCTGGTGACCGCAGCCTCGCGACCCGGTGTGAATCATCACCGTGATCTGGTCTTTCTCGACGATTCCGAACGCCGATGCGACTTCCGGATCGTAGATTTCATCAACCCGCTGCACTTCGAGAAAGTGGTTGCCGGCGCCGAGCGTGCCGAGCTGCGGGCCGCCGCGCTTTTTGGCGTTCGCACTGACGGTTGATGGATCGGCGCCGTCGAACGCGCCGTGTTCCTCCATGTAGTCAAGATCCTCCTGCCATCCATAGCCGTTGTTGACGGCCCAGCGCGCGCCGTGACGAAGGACATCGTCGATCTGCGTCGGTGAAAGCCGCACGCGGCCCTCGGAGCCGACCCCCGACGGCACGTTGGCAAACATCGCGTCGACCAGCGCCTCGATCCGCGGACGAACGTCTTTCACCGTCAAATCCGTACGCACCAGCCGCACGCCGCAATTGATGTCATAGCCGACCCCGCCGGGCGAGATGACGCCGCGCTCGGCGTCAAATGCCGCCACTCCGCCGATCGCGAATCCGTACCCGTGGTGTATGTCCGGCATCGCGATCGACCGCCCGACGATGCCGGGAAGTGTCGCCACATTCGCGACCTGGTCGGGAGAATCATCGCCGACAATCGAACGCCACATCGTCTCATCGGCGTACACCAACCCCGGCACGGACATGCGAAGTCCATGCCGCGCCATGGCCTGACTCGCATACGAACTGTCTATCTCGATGCGGTAGGCATCCACTCGTTTTGTCGGGCCGGTCCAGGTCATACTCAAACCTTCCTCATCTATCGTCACCTATATGTCAAACAGCACCTGCACCACGGCAGGGTCACCGTCGACCGGGTCCCGAATCTCCATCAGGTGATACGACACGCCCTTCACCTGCGTCCCGGTTCCGTGACGAATCTCGTCGAACGGCTCGATGCCGATGTCGGCGCGAAGATGCGTATCGCCCAGTGCGGTTATCCGGATGTCGCCGACAACGACCGATCGCGACTCGTGACGGACGATCAGTTCAGAGAGAAAGCCGACCAGCAGGCCCTCGCGGTCGATGGACTCGATATCCACGGGTTCGCGGCTTGTTGGTCGAATCTCCGCCGAATCGGTAATGACGGCAAACATCGCCTCGGCCGCGCAGGCGAACGCCTCTGCAAGTGTCTCGCCGTACGCCCTGACGATGATATCGGCCGTATGGTCGATGTATTCGAAGTGCCGCGAAGTACCCATTCGTGTGTGCGTGGACCGTAATGCTGCCGACCGTCCTCTGTTCGTAAGGTATCACGCGAGTATCGGCCTGTCAGCAGTTTTTGGAGACCGTCGCGTCCGGGCAAAAAACGCGGTCGGAGGACACCGCTGCCGGCCGTGCGTAACCTGTTACATCACAAGCGGAACTACGACCCGTACGGATACATGCCCGTCTTGATCGTCGCCAGCTGATCGAGCAGCGCGTTGTGTTTCTCTTCATCGACCAGAAGATACTCAACGAGGTATTCCTGCACGATCATTTTGCGACCTTTGAGGTAGGTCTTCGCTTCCTGAGCCAGCGCGATCGTCTGTTTCTCGGTCTCGATGTGTTTTTCGATTTCGGTCCAAACATCCGCCAGCTCATCGGGCGTCATCGTGTATGTCCCTTTGAGGGTATCGATGATCATCTTCTGCGTCCTGGCGTGCATCTCGGAGTCGCGTTTGATTACCTCCATGATGTGCTTGATGATCGGGTTTTTGCTCTTGTTGGCGATGTCGGTCGTGACTTTGATCGCGTTTTTCTCCACCTGCTGCCAGCGCTCCATGTTGGCGACCAGCTTGTCCTGCATCTCTTTTGTCGACATCTCGAATCCTCCGCGCGTGGCTCACCCTCGGCGCACACGCTCTCTATGGTTGTGCATATCTGATGCTCGTGATTCGTCCGAACCCGCGCAGTTCAAACGTCCCCTCAAGTGTCCAGGATACAAAGCAGGATAGATACTGTCTACCGGTATCTCACCGGGCGCGTTTGAAGTGCCAAACGGATTACTGATGCATCGTGCGAAATCGGACAACAGGAGGAATCACAACAGGCAGGTCTTGGCCGCAAGTTCCTCGTTCAAGACGCGATTGTTTTCGGTATAGTCAACCGGGCAGTCGACGAGGTGAATACCGCCTTCCGCATGACACCGTTCCAGAAGCGGCTTGAGTTGGTCCGCCGATTGCACCACGTGTCCACGCACACCGTACGCATCGGCATACTTGATAAAATTGGGGTTGGAGAAATCAAGTCCGTAGTCGCGGAACCCCATGCCGATCTGCTTCCACTTGATCATGCCGTACGAGCTGTCGGTGAGAATGAGAATGACAAGATTGAGCTTCAGCCGTATCGCCGTCTCGATTTCCTGACTGTTCATCAGAAATCCGCCGTCGCCGACTACAGCCATCACCCGCCGCTCGGGATACAGCAGGCAGGCGGTCATGGCCGACGGCAGCCCGGCGCCCATCGACGCCAGCGCGTTGTCGAGAATGATTGACTTGGGACGGTAGGCCTTGTAGTTCCGGGCGAACCAGATTTTGTACATCCCGTTATCCAGCGCGATGATGCCGTCATCCGGCATCACCTCGCGGACGTCTTTAACGATGGTCTGCGGCTTGATGGGAAAGCTCTCGTCGTCCGCATATTCAAGTATATGTTCGTCGAGTCGGTTTTTGACGCGAAGGTAGTATGCGAAATCCCAGTGCTTCTGTTTTGTCACACGCTCGGTCAGGCGGCGCATGGTGCTGCCGATATCACCGGGGCAGATCAACTGCGGGAAATAAACCTCGTCGAACTCCGCGGAGCGGAAATTGATATGGATAACTTTCGTTCCGCCGGGTTTCATGAAGAACGGCGGCTTCTCGACCACGTCGTGACCGACATTGATAATCAGGTCCGCCCGGGCGATCGAGCAATGAATGTAGTCGTTGTCGGAAAGCGCCGCCGTACCGAGAAACAGCGGATGGCGCTCGTCAACCACGCCCTTGCCCATCTGCGTATTGAAGAACGGAATGCCGGTCTTGTCGATAAACCGCCCGATCGCTTCCATCCCCGCCTTGCGATTGGCTCCCGCGCCGATCAACAGCAGCGGCCGCTCCGACCGCTCGATCATCTCGACCGCTTCGCCGATCGACTGCTCGCTGCAGTCCGGACGGCGTATCCGCACCGAGGGAATCACCGCGGCATCGGTTTCTTCCGTCGCAATATCCTCGGGCAGCTCGAGGTGCACCGCGCCCGGCCGCTCGATCGTCGCCAGTCGGAACGCTTCGCGCACGATCGCCGGTATGGTGTTGCCGTGGACTATCTGTTTCGTGAATTTGGTGAGCGGGTGCATCATGTCGACGATATCGATTATTTGGAAGCGCCCCTGTTTGCTCTTGAGAATCGGTTTCTGACCGGTAATCATCACCATCGGCATGGCGCCCAGCTGCGCGTACGCCGCTGCCGTCACCAGGTTGGTCGCCCCGGGGCCGAGCGTCGACAGACACACCCCCGGCGTGCCCGTCAGCCGCCCGTAGGTCGCCGCCATAAACCCGGCCGCCTGCTCGTGACGGGTGACCACCAGCCGGATCGATGATTTCCGGATCGATTCGAGCAGGTCGAGGTTTTCTTCGCCGGGAAGACCGAAGATGTATTTGACGCCTTCGTTTTCGAGGGCTTTGACAAACAGGTCCGATGCTTTCATAGTACTCAGAGCCTTCAGGTGGTGCGGCATGTCTCAGGCTATCTCGGCGGGCCCGAAAACGGACCCTCCCTGCAACAGTCTCACATCAGATTTTTGAACGTCACGTAAGTAAATCGCAACGGCAGCCCGTTCCAAGCGGTTTTCCGGGCAGGAACGCTCTTGAGCGGGCCGCGAATCTTGTCACGTAACCGGTACGCCGCGGCGGGAGTTCCTGTAATCGGGCAGGTCTCTGCGACCCCTGCCGGTTTTCTGAATCAATTCGGCGCCATCCGAATCAAAACAGAAAGGGTAAACTACTAAACGGGTGCAATGCCGACAACATCGACCATCACCGATCTGGACATAAAGCGCTATCTGGATACCTGCAACCGTCTGCTGACGGAGTCGACCCGAACGGAGGACGACCGCCGAATGCTGGCACTTGCCGAACGGATTCTGGCCAACCAGCTTATCGGGCTGCATATCTACGCCGATGATCCCGACCGCGCCTGTGGCAAGGTCACGCTTCGGTTTGCCGACGGTCGGTTTGTGCGGGCCGAAGGTCGGTTCGAGCAGGCCGATGTGGTTTGGAAAATCAGTTGTGACAAGATCCTCGGGGTTGCAGGCAATCCCGATGACTACCTGGATCATCCGGAGAAACAGGACTGGTCCTGCCTGATCAGCCGCCTCGGTCTGCACCCGGTGCCTCCGGCGGTGCTTGCCGGACCGGAGCAGGCAGCATGTGCGACCGACTCTTCGGCGATGTGTGTCACCGAAATTCAGCAGAAATACCGCGAACTGGTGGCGGCGATTCAGCACTTGCAGGAAGGTCAGTCGGAGCTGGTGACCTCGACCAAGATGTCCTGTCTCGCGGATTTTGTCTCCGCGGTCGCACATGAGTTAAATACGCCGCTGGGCGTGATCAACTCCTCCGCCGATTCACTCCGACGGGCCGTCGACAAGCTGAATGCCATTCTGGAGACCGACGAGGCGGGCGGTGTTGCGGACTCGCACTCGCAACGCTCGCGGTTGTTGAAGATTGTCCAGGACAACACCGCCGTGACAGTCGAAGCGAGCGCGCGGATCGCCGATCTGGTCCGCCGCCTCAAGCGCTTCGCCCATCACGACGAGGCTGAGTACCAGCCCGTGGATATAGTGGAAGGAGTCGAGGCCGCGCTCGGGCTGATAGAGCACAAGCTCAACAGCGGTATTGTCGTGCACCGGGAATTCAACGCCGTACCGATGATCAAAGGATATCCGAACAAGTTAAACGAGATGTTTCTGAGTATTCTTCGGAACGCTGTTCGCGCGATTGGATCGACCGGGCGCGGGGGCGATATCCGAATTACGACCGCATCGGATGAACACACGGTCTATGTAACGATTGCCGACAACGGTCCGGGCATTCCATCCGAAAAGCGCGCGCATTTATTCGATTTTGCATTCACGAAACATCGCGACCGTATCGGCGTGCAGACGGGTCTGGCGAGCAGTTTTAATATCGTCAGGCTTCACGGCGGGGATATACGCGTTGACAGCGAGGAAGGCAAGGGCACGACCGTGACAATCACGCTGCCCGTGGGGTGAGGGGGGGCGTAAGGTTTCAGTCTTTTGATGCGGACCATGGCCCGGACAGATCAGAGTCATTCGAACATATCAAAGTAATCATGGAGTCTATTCCTCCACTCTGTCAAACTAGACTCAAAATTCGCAAACTCGGCGGCGGTGACGACCCTGCACGAGTTGACTTGGTATGCGTGTTCGTATCCATAAAGCTCCACCAAGACATAGGTTGGCTCCTGAGAGTCACCTAGTAAATACTTGCCACCCAAAACGGCTCTTCTCCATAAGTCGAGATCCACGGGGTCTTTGTAGTCTTTCGCGCCTGTTGGGAGGGCATATTCAGCAGTTTGCACGATATCAACAAAGGCCGGAAGTGCCACCGCATCCTTAATATAGGTCACCGAAGACCAATCTACACGGTTTCCAAATCCGCCGAAGGATGCAGGAAAGTGAATCCGATACGGCAGCGCAGGACAACTGAAATACGAATTAACGCAATTCTCAGCAAAGTAATTGGTCAGATGAGTCTGCTTTAATCTTGGCACACGGGGAGTAATGGTGCGATCCGCGGGCAGCTCACTCAGTAGTAGCTGAGTCACTCCGTACACGTCTCCCAATATGTCGGGGCCAGTTGTACGCCACATCGACTCGCCCTTCCATATCACCACATGCTCAGTATCAGTAATCTCAATGGATACGGTGTGCAAGTACTGGACCCCCTGTCTAAAGTACTGCGAAGTGGTTGCGGCGCGGGTGCTCATGAGCGAGGCGACTGTTTGAGCGATAGAAACTCCGACAGAGCCGATTCCGCGCGCGTTCGGTGCCGAAACAATCCCTGATCCCGCCGTGGCCGAGAGCGAAAGACTCGAAATCCCCAAAGTGGATTGATTAGATAAGACCTCGATATCATCTACCCGTTCAGTCTGAAAACTGAAGACAAGTCTGAGGTCTGATACCGAATCAGATATCGTAAAACCGCGACGGCTCAGCAATGAGCGTAAACCCGTTTCAATATTTTTCTGCAACAATTCCTCTGTTCCAAGCAGGGGTTCACTTTCCCCATTAACCGCTATAGCTATACTCATCCCGACTTGGATCCTTGACTCGCCAATGAGGGTACGGCTCCATGGTCTCCAGGCTATTTGCCGTGGTATAGTCGGCCCACAGCCCGTAACAAGCAACATGAGAACAACGACGGCTATTGATCGCATATGAAATTACCTCCCTCACTTTTCACCAAGTAGGTCCCAAGCTCTCAATATTCAAAAGAATAAAGAGTACCACGCGATACGCAATCTTTTTCCCCCCACTTTTCCCTATCTTCTCCCCCTCCGTCTTCCGATACTTATCATAGACATTCCTATCGCCTATCACGGAAAGGATATCCATATGCGTTCCGGGCACCGTAAGTTGCTGCTGGGGCTTGGGTTACTTGCTGTTTTCGGCCTGATGTGCGCCTGCTCCTCCGACGACACTCCGTCCAAAAACGGTACGCTCGACCCCACTGGCGAAATCGACGGTTTTGTCGCCACTCATCTCGCCGCCGATCAGTTCGACCAGATCCCGACCGCTGCGTTTGATTCGGTCCGCTCGAAATTCAGCATTTTCTACGGCCATACCTCCCACGGCAGCCAGCTTATGACCGGGCTCGACCTGCTGGAATCCGAGCACCCGTACTGCGGACAACCGACCGTGCACGAGTACGGCGATGATCTCGGACTTACCGGGGATACCTCGTGGGTGCCACCGACGCGCTCATGGCTCAACGCACACCCGGAGTACAATATGGTTATCTGGTCCTGGTGCGGCGGGTGTTCGGGCAACACGTACGCGGGCATTCAGGCGTACCTTGGGGCCATGTCCGGTCTCGAGGAGGATTACCCCGAAGTCATATTCGTGTACATGACGGGGCATCTCGACGGCACCGGACCGTCCGGCAATCTATACTACTGCAACGGGCTGATCCGCCAGTACTGCGCCGATCACGACAAGGTGCTGTTTGATTTCGCCGATATCGAAAGCTACGATCCCGACGGCGCGTATTATCCCGACGAGACCGATGCCTGCGGGTGGTGTTCCGACTGGTGCGACGAGAACGATTGTGAATCGTGCAGTTGCGCGCACTCGCATTGTTTCAACTGCTACCGCAAGGGACAGGCCTTCTGGTGGCTTCTGGCGCGCCTGGGCGGCTGGGGGGATACGATCTAGCCCGGCCACCGAGCGCCGGGCGCCGGGCATTCGCCGGCCCCGTTTCGGACAAACACCTTGCCCGCCACCGTCTTGTGCCGCTATATTGCGGTTTCACGAGACCATGGGACTTCCCGCGCGACCGTCACAGTCAATTGAATGAGTACCACGCACCGCATACTCTGTATCCTCCCGGCCTACAACGAATCGGGCAAAATCGGCAAGGTCGTTCGCAAGGTGAAAGCTACGGGGCAGGTCGATGAGATAGTCGTTGTTGATGACTGTTCCACCGATACCACCGGCGAGGAAGCCCGGGAGGCCGGCGCAACGGTTGTCCGCCACGAGACCAATCAGGGTGTAGGAGCGGGTATCCGGTCGGGACTGATCTACGGCCGCGCTCACGGATTCACGATTGCCGTAATCATGTCGGGCGACGACCAGCACGAACCAGAAGAGCTGCAATCCGTGCTCGATATCCTCCGCGAAGACCGGGCCGATTTCGTGCAGGGTTCGCGGCGCATTCCCGGCGGCAGGACCGTGAACGCCCCGGTGTTTCGCGAGATATCGACACGGCTGTTTTCGCTGGCGTTTACGCTGCTGTCGGGACGGCGGATCACCGACGGTACCAACGGGTTTCGCGCGTTTTTTCTGAGAATCCTCGACAACCCGCGCATCAGACTGGACCAACCGTGGCTCAACACCTACGAGCTGGAGCCGTACCTGCTTTTCCGCGCCGTGCAGGACAAAAACTGCCGGGTTGTCGAAGCGCCGGTCACTGTGTATTATCACACGGAAAGCCGACAGTATACCAAGATGAAGCCGTTCCGGGACTGGTGGCGACTGGCTCGTCCCCTGTTCCTGCTGCGGCTCGGGCTGAGAGAGTAATTCCATGACCGATGTGCAGTTTGCGGGAAAAACGGTTCTGGTCACCGGCGGCGCCGGATTTGTCGGGTCGAACCTGGTCGGCCGTGTTGCCCGGTGCGGCGGAAAGGTGATTGTCCTCGACGATCTCTGCTCCGGAAGTCTCGACAACCTCGACCGGGATATCGACTACGAGTTCGTGAAGGGGTCGGTGACCGATACTGCGCTGGTGAACCAACTCGTGCAGCGGGTCGATTATATCGCGCACATGGCGGCGCGCAATATTGTCGTCTCGACCAAAAATCCCCGCGAGGATTTCGAAGTCAACATCGGCGGTACGCTCAATGTCCTGATGGCTGCGAGAGAACACCCGGTCGAACGGATCGTCTACACCTCGTCGGCATCGGTCTACGGCAACCCGCGGATTATCCCGATTCTCGAAGACGAGCGTCCGCTGACGTTTTCGCCGTACGCCGTCTCCAAGCTCGCGGGCGAAAACTACTGCTATGCCTTCTACGAAACCTACGGTCTGCCGGTGACGTCGGTCCGCTACTCCAACGTCTACGGCCCCAAACAAAGCCCCGCGAACCCGTACTGCGGCGTTATCGCGAAGTTTCTTGATACCATCAGCCATGGCCGGCGGCCGTCGGTGCACGGCGACGGCCAGCAGACGCGCGACTTCACGTATGTCGATGACGCGGTCGACGCCACCCTGATTGCGCTGCTGTCGCCGAAGTCCGAGGGCAGCGTGTACAATGTCGGCACCGGTATCGAAACGAAAGTAATCGACCTCGTCGCCATCCTCTCGCGCCTGCTCTCCCGCGAGGCAGAGCCGGACCATATCGACCGCCGCGATATCGACAATATCAGGCGGCGCGTGGTCAGTATCGAAAAGATCCGCACTCATCTTCGATGGCAGCCGACCGTCTCGCTCGAAGAGGGACTGCGCCGAACGGTGGATTGGTTTTTGTCCAACCGGCGCTCGTAGCGCAGTGCACATCCCGGTTCCGCCGGGCATCCGCTGTGCATTCAAGTGATCAATCACGCCCGCGCTCGCTCCTGTGGGCGGTCTCCCATACTGTGCCAGTCTCTTGCGGGCGTTGAGGATACAATTCCCGCGTCAGGACCGGCCAATTCGGCCTGCCGTTTGCAGGATATCCCTCCAGAAGAAAGGCCCTCCCCTACGGAGACTTGTATGAAAAGACTGCTTGTCCTCGCTTCAGCGCTTCTGCTCCTCTCGCTTGTGCCTCTGTTCTCCGGCTGCGACAAGGAGAGGATCGTCGAGTCCACCGAGTATATCGAGAAAATCGAATACGTGGATGTTCCCGCGGATACCGTGATCGTTATCGACACGGTCGTCATTCGCGACTCGGTCTCGGTGAACACCACGGACACCGTCGTTGTCATTGATACCGTCTACAGTCAGACTACCATCCATGACACAATCACGGTGGTCCAGAATCACTACGATACAACCATTGTCACGGTTACGGATACGGTGGTAACCGTGCAACACCATTACGACACGGTGGAGGTTGTCAGCTTTGCGCCGAACGGGGCGCTGGCGTTCACGGCCATGCAGGCGTACAGCGATCAACTGGTGATCGACTTTATCACGCAGGAATTCGGCTACACCGACGGCTGGGTGCTTTACCTGTCAACCTACCAGGTCGACCTGCAGCAGCAGTCGGCGGGCGTGTACGACATCTATGGATACATCGATTACTGGCTGCCGGACTGGTCCGCCTACTACCCGCTTGAATTCTACTGGCGAATGTCGTACGACGGCGGCGATCCGGCCGACCCGAACAACTGGTCAATCGCCGAGCCGACCTCGTCGATCGGTCACGAGCCGGGAATCAGCCTCTCGGCCGACGCCCGACGCGACATGCTGGATATGAGATAGACCCCTCCCTTCTTGCTGAACATAGAACCCGGGCCCGGGAAGCGAGCTTCACGCTTCCCGGGTTCATTATTTCAGGCCAGGCGAACGGTGCGGTTTTCAATGACGTACAGCGTCTCGGCCACCGCGGCGACAAAAACCCGGTCATGACTGACAATCAAGAAACCGCCGTCAAACTCTCCGAGCACGTCCTCGAGAACCCGAATCGATTCGATATCGAGATGCGATGTTGGCTCGTCGAGGATGAGAAACTCCGCCCGGTGCAGAAGACACTTCGCGATAGCGGCCCTCATCAGCTCGCCTCGGGAAAACGACTCGACCGGCTCATGGACCTTGTCCTGCCTGATCTGGACTGCGCCAAGCACCCTGCGAATCTCCGTCTCGGCGATGGGGCAGTCGACGAAGTTCTCGATGAGAGTCGTATGTCTGAAAAACGAATCCAGGTCCTGCGCGACCTCCGCCACCGCTACGGCGTCGTTTCGCTCGGCTGTGCCGGCGGTGGGCTGGAGGGTACCGGTAACCAGCCGCAGCAGCGTCGACTTGCCTGACCCGTTGCTGCCCATCAGGCATATCTTGTCGCGGGTCGAGGCTCCGAACGACACGTCCTCGAGCAGCGGCTGCCCTGCGGCGTAGGAGTATGCCGCCCCACTCAGCGAAAAGACCCGGCGGTTTGGCACGGTGCGGGCGGCAAGCATCAGGTGCACACGCTTCGGGACGAAGGGCTTGATCTGCAACAGACGCTGCCGTTCCTTCTCGGCGAACTGCTCCACGACCTTTGCCCGCTTCGCCATTTTGGCGGCTCGCTTGGCGATAAATGACCGCTCCAGGCCGGACCCGCGTTTGGACTGTTCCTTGCGGTATGCCCACGTCGTGCGGCGCTGTACGTCGGCCTGCAGTTTCTGAATGGTTCTGCGGATTTGCCCGGCCTGCCGGGTGCGGCTCTGCAGGTCATCCTCGCGGGCTCCCCACACCAGCGTCGCGCCGCCGGGTACGCGGTAGCTTCGCTCGCGTGTCAGAAGCACGGTCTCGTCGGCGCACGTATCGGTCAGGGCGCGGTCGTGCGTGACCAACAGCACGCCCGCACCTCGCCGACGCTGCTGATCAAGATGATACTCCAACGCTGCCAGACCGTCGATGTCCAGGTAGTTGGTGGGCTCGTCCAGAAGCAGAAGATCCGCGTCGGAGCAGATCACTCGCGCAAGGGCAGCCTTTTGTAACTCTCCCGGGGAAAGCTGCGCGAGCGGCCGTTCCGGGTCTATCATGCCGAAATCGGCCGCGATCCGCATGGTCGTTCCGAATCGGTCGGGCGGCAACGACATACCCGGCTCCGCACTCGAAACGGACTGTGGAAGGTACGCGACCGATAAGCCGGATGTAACCTGGAGGTGCCCTCGAAGAAGCGGGCCGGCGACAAATTCCGGTTCCGGCCGATTGCCCGACCTGCGGTGGATAGCATCAAGCAGGGTCGATTTCCCGCAGCCGTTGCCGCCGACCAGGCACACGATCGCACCGGCGGGCACGGAAAACGTCACGTGGGAAGCGAGCGGAGCAGTATCCAGTGAGATGGTCAGATCAGTACAATGTACCAGTACGCGAAAAGACATTCGTCACCCCTATCATCCTGACGGTGAATGGTGATTGCAGCCGTGACGCGATGTCGTGGCTGCACGGCTGTCCCATATGTCGTCGTACTTGGTTACATCGTTTTGGCTCGAACGAAAGAGTCTCTTCACAAGATAGCGTCTCTCCCGACAATCGACAAGAAATCCGTGCGGATTACAGCAGAGTCAGTTGTTTGTCGAGCGGACAAACAGCCCGGCCGGATTGAGATCGCATTCCCCTCGACGCCGGCACATGTTCTCTGGTCCGATCCGGCACAGCCACACTGATGACGCCATATACACCGGCGGTGCATCGATCGGTGTCAGCGTCAGGGTGTCTCCCTGACGGTCATAGCGGCCGTTGACTGTCCGCGCGTAGTCGGTGCACTCGACCTGTGTGTCCGTTCGATCGCGTCGCAGCCTGATGGTAAATGAGACATTATTGTTCGCAACGCATGCCCCTCCCACTCCAGCGCCTCCCGGAACCCGCCGATCGGATACGCCGTGGCTGCGGGCTCGTCAGGTTTCGGGCAAGTGGCGCACTCCTCATCACTACAGCCTGTCAGGCACAACTAGCCGCGCAACCCCGACACAGTGAGCAGTGCCTTCATGATATCACCCTTCCGGTAAGATGGATTACTGTACAGGAAAATCATGATAAACGAACGCGTCCCTGCTATCCATCAAATCGGATAGATCAACTCGCTTTTCGTGTGCGGAGCCTTGAATAGACCAATAAGATTCCGGTATAATGTCTGGATTCTTTGACGGGAGATCTGTATGACCAAGGCAACCTATCTTACGATAGTAGGGCTTTTAATCCTGGCGCTGGTCCCTGTCGTTCCGAACATACTTAACCTGCGCATCCGCGTGCTGCGGTTTTTGCGATGGAACTCGCTTGCCGACTGGCACGAGCGGCATGTTGCCGGCTTGATTGTCGGCGTACGGATCACACTGGCGATCGTTGGACTAATCGTCCTGACAATCGGTCTGTTGCAGTTCTAAAAGGCGTGGGCGACTCCGGCATCAGTCCAACAGCCATCGTCATAGTACGTCCACCGGGACATCGTCAGAGCGCCTGGGGGGCCGCTTCGCTGCTTTGCGGGTACCGGCCGGGGCAGCCAACGGTCCGTGAAAATCGGACACCGGGTACGGCAACAATGGCCCGCAGAGTTCGTATCTTGAGATCAATAACATAACAGCAGGACAACGCACCATCGGGGACTACCATTGAGACCTGACCAGATCGCCCTCTTTACGGATGCCGTGCGGCTCGACGCCGCCGCTCGCTTCGGCTTGATCCTGAATCCCGAGCAGACCCTCGATGGATTCGAGAACGTCGTGCTCGAGGCCGAGCGTGAGGGCCGACCCTATATCATTCGACTGACTCACCATACGCATCGGGCGGTGAACCAGGTGCACGCTGAGCTGCACTGGATAGACTACCTGTCTACACACGGCGTCTCAGTGTGCCGTCCGGTCCGCTCGAAATCCGGTTCGCTGGTAGAGAACATCCGGACCGAGCACGATGTGTTCCTTGCGGTGGCGTTCGAGAAAGCGCCCGGCGGCCCGGTGAAACGGGAGCACTGGACCGACGCCATGACCCGCAACCGGGGCTCGCTGCTCGGCCGCATTCATCACCTGACAAAACGATATGAGCCGCTTCCCGCCCCCGCGCGAAGATCGCACTGGTACGACGACGATGACTTCATGATGTATCGACAGTACCTCCCGGCCGAGGACCGGGTCGTGGGCGATCGGTTCGAACAACTCCAGGCGTACCTTCGGAAGCTCTCAACCGACCCGGACAGTTACGGCTTGATCCACATGGACGCCCACACCGGGAACATCTTTTTCGACGGCGACCGCCCGACATTGTTTGATTTCGATGACTGCTGTTATGATTTCCTCGTCAGCGACATCGCCATCTCGCTCTTCTATGCCGTGGTCATGTATCCGGATGAAAAGCACAGACGCGAGTTCGCCCGGCACTTTCTTACCACCTTTCTCGATGGGTATCGCGAAGAGAACCGTCTCGACAATCGCTGGCGCGAACTGATACCGTGGATTCTCAAGCGGCGGGAGATGGTGTTGTATGTTGCGATTCACAACGGCTTTGACCCGGAGAATTTCGATGATTGGTGCCGGGCGTACCGCGACCGGCACCGTGAGCGGATTATCAATCAGACGCCCTATCTGGACCTGGACTGGTCGCAGTTTGATCTGGGCCGGTGAGGAGTATCGTCACCGGGGGAGGCGGCGTTGACACCGGCTGCTGCGTTTATTGCTGCGCGGCCGTTGTCTGACATCGACTCCCGTTCGCGCAGATTCGGAACATCGCGGTATCCTCGATCAGCAGCCCCTCCTGACCACCGCGCGACTCGACATCGACATCAATCGCAACAACTTTCCCGTCATGGTACGTTATCAGGCTGTCCTGTTCGGAATGCCCGACTACTACCCGGACGGCGTCGTAAAACGCCAGCACCGAGTCGATCTGGGGAGTCGTCATGGCAGCGTAGCTGTCTTCGAGATCCCGCGTGTATCCCCGGTACCAGAGCGGGCCGAGTCCGCCGTATGCATTTCGCGCCTCCGGCGCGAAATACAGCGCCGCTGCAGAGAAGTCGAGTCCGCTGCGTATCAGACGGTTCATATCATCGATAGACGTCCTGTTGCGGACGTAATCGAGATGAATCCCGCCATGCACGAACAGGGTGCCGTTGATCTTTACGGCCGCGTGTTTCGTGCGCAGCCATCGTCCAAGTGCCATATCAGAACCGAACAGGTCGTCGTAGGCGAACCGATTGCGTCGCGCTATCCCGTCGAGATACCGATCGTTGACATATCGAAGGTCGCCGCGAAGAACCATCAGTTCGTGATTGCCGAGCAGGTAGTGTACGGCGCCGCCTGCCGCGGCAGCCTCCCGTTCCAGCCGGTATATCAGCCACAGACACTCGGTGACCGCTTCGCCCCGGTCGAACACGTCGCCGTTGATTACGAGATGACCATCCCCCCATCTCCAGTTCAGCGAACTGTCCACGATGCCCGCCGTGATGAGAATCCCGGCGAAACTGCCATAGTCACCGTGCAGGTCGCTGACCGCGAATATCCGCCGCACGCCGCTGAATTCGCACGGGCCGGGCGCACCGAGACGGGTAGAGACGACGTACTGCCGCTCGGTATCAGTGCAAAAACCGGTGAAGGCTATCGAGTCCTGCCCGGTGAATTCCCTGCTGACGACTGAGTCGTTGCAGTAGTAGAAAACGACTGCCGAGGTATCGTCGGCCCAGTACACATGCGGCCCGTCATCGGTGCTGACCGATTGGGCGGTCGCGCCCGAATCGCCGTGGGGCTGTGCGAGGACGCCTGCAGCACTAATGAAGCATAGTGATACCAGCAAGACAGCTACCCGCTTATCTGATTTCCGACATGACGATCCAGACACGGAGACTCCTTATCCTGCAACAATCCGGGAGGTGTTTGCTCCAACATACGTGGAAGCACTGGTTCGAGCAATAGCTTCAAGAGCCGACCGCCGGTTCATCCCGGCGCAATCCGTGTTGACAGGAACCGCCGAACGTGGTATCCTGTATATGGAACGCGCCTCAGGGGAAAGTCACCAATCCTGAAACTGGCGGTGGGAGGTCCCTATGCTTCGGGCTGTACCTGTATTTCTGTGCACACTGATATTCGTTCTTACGGTTGCATGCAGTGATGATGATTCCTCCGTCAACAGCACCCTGTATTCGCCTGTTGTCGGCTCGTGGCTGGTCGATTCCGCGTCGTCCAATGGGGTAGTCTATGCGGTCGATGCCGACACGTTCACGTATCGCTCCGATCGCACCGGCAGCTACCGCTCGGTGATCGGCTGGGGTGCCTGCGACTTCATCTACTCCATCCGAGGTGACTCGCTGCTGGTGCATATCACGAGTGGACAGGGCGCCGGTTCGAACCTCAGCTACGACTTTGAATTGAGCGGTACTCATCTGGTTCGGAGATACCTGGACGGTGCGGTGGTGCGCATCACTTTTATGACCCGCCGCGACCGCTGATCAATCCAACAAAACGCATTCTCACGGCATCGGTATTCGAATCAGCGAGTAGATCCGGGAGGTTCTTTGTATGGCCCGAAGCCTGAAGGCACCGCACAATCGACCTCATTGCAACGTGACCTGACGTTCACTTTGATTTTAAGATACGCGGGTACGCACGGAGGCGGCATAACGCCCTTGCTCTCACCGGATTCACTGCTTCCTTCTTTTACATTGCTCCTGCGCCATTGACTGCAACATTCTCGTCCGGCAGCGGTCTAATAACCACCAACAACCGACACCCCATTCCCGGGAGGAATTCAGGTGCGTCTCTCGATAACCGATTTGGGCAAGCGGTATGCCCGTGACTTCTGGGGCCTGCAGGACTTCACGCTCGAGATCGACTCCGGCGTGGTGGGCATTCTCGGGCCAAACGGCGCCGGCAAGTCTACCCTGTTCCGTATTCTCGCCACCGTCAGCCGGCCGACCACCGGAACGGTGCTGTGGGAGGATGTGGACATTCGTGTTCGCCCGGACCACTTCCGTGCCCGACTCGGTTACCTCCCCCAGGACTTCGGCATCTACCCACACCTCACCGCCGTGGAATTTCTCACCTACCTCGGGGCGGCACGAGGGATTGTCGGACGCGACTCCCGGCGGCGTATCTCGCACCTGCTGGATTTGGTCAACTTGAGCGAGGCCCGTCACCGGAAGCTCGGCTCCATGTCGGGCGGCATGAAGCAGCGCGTCGGTATCGCACAAGCCCTCCTCAATGATCCGCAGTTGCTCATTGTCGACGAGCCCACCGCCGGGCTGGATCCCGAAGAACGCATCCGCTTCCGCAACCTTCTCGGGGAGCTGGCCGGCAACCGGGTAGTGCTTCTTTCGTCACACATCGTCTCGGATATCGAGGCGGTTGCTTCGACCGTGGCGGTCGTTGCGCGCGGCAGGCTCCTGTGCTGTCTCACCCCCCGCGAAATGCTGGCTCGTGTCGAGAGCAAGGTGCGTGAGTGGGAAACCGATCGACAAACATTCGAGCAGCAAAGTCCCGAATTCATCGTCAGTTCGGTACTCCACGACAACGGCCGGGTGCGGGCGCGTGTAATCGGCGGCCCCGATGATCTCCCTTCCGCCCGGCCCGTCACGCCGTCGCTCGAAGACGCCTACCTGTACTGCCTCGACGAACAAAAGCAGAAGCAGTGATATGAACCATACCAGCATCCTCTGGCAGTTGGCGCTGGCCGACTTTCGGGAGCGCACCCGACGCTACAGCTACCTGCTCACGCTCATGGTCGGGCTTTATCTCGGCTATCTGGTGCTCATCGGACAATACTCGTACCACTTCGGGCCGTTCCACCCCGTGTACACATCAAGCTGGGTCGGGGCTACGGTCGCGCTCGCCGGCGCCCTCATTTTCTCGTTTGTCGGTTTTTACATCGTACGGACCTCGATCAGCCGCGACCGCGAAACCCGAGTCGGAGAAATTCTCGCCGCCACCCGCCTCTCGAACGGCCTGTACCTGCTCGCTAAGTTTGTCAGCAATCTGCTGGTGTTGTGGTCGATGGTCGCTGCGCTGGCCGTGGCCGGTTACTGTGGCATGTTGCTCACCATACCCTGGCATCAAATCCACCTGCTGCCCTTCCTGATCCCGTTCGTCGGCTTCCCCATGATTACGACCATCTTCGTCGCCGGCGCCGCCGTTCTCTTCGATACCGTTCGTTTCCTGCGCGGCGCCGTCGGCAACGTGCTCTTTTTCGTTGTCGCCCAGTTTCTGCTCGCCTCCGGCCTGATCGGTATCCCCGCCCTTGATCTCGGCGGTATCGCCGTATTCGAATCCAGTGTGAAAGAAACGATCGCGGCTCACTACCCCGGCCGGGACATTCCCATGTCGGTCGGCTTTATCTATGGGATGAAAGAAACCGCATACGCCGCCACCGGCATGTTCGAGTGGAGCGGCTTTGATTGGAACTTGACACTGATCACCTATCGGCTGCTCTGGCCCGCCGCTGCTCTGATAATGTTGATCCTGTCGCTGGCAGCCTTTGACCGATTCACCCACAGCCCGCGACCGGCGCGCGGCAGGATACGTCGATCACATCGTTCCGATCCCGTTTCCGATCACGATCCGGCCCCGGCGTTTCATCCCTCGTTTTCCTTCAGCGCCATACCTGAAGTCCGACCCTCGTTTGCCCTTGTTCCACTCATCCGTTCCGAGCTCCTGCTCGGACTGAAAGAACTGCCCTGGATATGGTTGCTGATCGGCCTGGCGCTGCTCGTGGCCGAATCGGTCGTCCCGTACCAAATCGCACGACATTACCTGCTGCCTGCCGCCATGATGTGGCCGCTGGTTTTTTGGTCCAATCTCGGTACTCGCGAATCTCGCTACCATACCGGCTCGCTCTTGTTCAGCTCGGCCGGGGTACACACGCGTCAGTTTGTCGCGCAACTCGCCGGCGGTATTGTGGTTGCCCTGATAATGACCACCCCCATGCTGGTTCGCGCCGCTGCCGCAGCCGACGTGTCATACGTTCTGCTGCTACTGGTGTCAGCCGCCATGATTCCATCGGTGGCGTATGCGCTGGGGAATGTCAGTGGAAGTCGTAAGTTATTCGAGGTGATCTATCCGATGATCTGGTACGGCGGATCCATAGACAAGATGACAGCGATCGACCTGCTCGGGACGACCGCCGACTCGACCGGCCCCGGCCGAATCACTACCTTTCTCGCACTGACGGCGGCCGCCATCACCACCGCCGCTTTTGTCCGGCGCCGTCGCGCACAGATGCAGGATCGGTGATAACGTCTCGGAGATCAGATCCCCATTACAGTGGCTCAAACCGGCCGATATGCGTTTCCTCGGTCGTGAAGCGCTCGCAGTGACGGTCGATTGATTCGAACTCAGCGGCTTTCTGCGTGCGGAACGTCTCGAAAGCCTCCCGCGATTCCCATCGGTCGATCGTGACAAATCGACGCGGATTTTCTCGGTCGCGCATCAGCTCGGTGCCGAGATAGCCGATCGCGCCCCGAAACAGCTTCACCCAGGCGCCGTCGGGCCCGTACTCGCGGACAAATTCCGTTATGCACCCCTCGCGCACGAGGTAGGTCCAGATGTAGATGTAGTGACCCTGCAAGGGAAACCTCATTGTGTCCAGATTCACACCATACCGGGCGGTCAGCCCTTTTCCGAGCGCATCGAGGCCTTTCGGCCAGAGAATCGATACCCGGTCACAGCATGAGGCCGGGCGGCGCGACCGCCTACAACAAAATGTATCTCCGGGCCGTCATTATTCGTACAATATCGCGAGGCCCGTATCAAAGACGGATTCGTCCACAGGCGTTTTATCCGGGAGCAACGCTGTATGGTCTATCGACTGCTCATTCTGCTTGTTTCCTCACAGATTCTAGGCTGCAGTTCCGAAAACGAACAGCCCAAACTCGCGGTCACTTACATCGCCAACTGCGGCTATCTGATCGAAACCGAGCACAAGGCGGTCATTATCGACGGTTTTCTGGCCCCGCTGGAGCGTGACTACTACTTCAAACCAACCGACAGTGTCGCCAATCTGATGCGCACCGCGCAGCCGCCGTTTGACCGGATCGACCTCGCCCTGTTCACGCACGTGCATGACGACCATTTCAATGCCGATGTCACCGCGCAACATCTATTCAACAATCCGCGGGCGAATGTAGTCGGCCCGCCGCAAATCGATTCGGCCATGAGCCTGACTGAGCAGTATCGAGAGATTCGTGATCGAGTTCATGTCGTCGCGGCGCCGGGCGATTCAGTTGAGACGTTATACCTCAACGGCATCACGGTGGAGGTGTTCCCCTCAAAACACTCTTCATATGTCGACGAAGACACCGTCACCGGTGAGAAGTTCGACCGCCATGCCGGTATCGGACACTTGGAGTATTTCGTGACGATGGACGGTCGGACGTTGTATCACAGCGGCGATGCTGGTTTGATGGATTTCGAGCGCTACCAATCGTTTGGATTCGGCGACACGACTGTTGATATGGCCTTTGTCGACTGGTGGGATGAGCGTCCGCAAATCACCTTCACACAGAAGCTGATCCACGATGTCATCCGGCCGGACCGGATCTTCATGATCCACATGTCGCCGAGCCGCCCGCCGCAGGGCTGCCCCGACACGCAGACGTTTGTGGCCCCTGAGGTTTACTTGCCGGAATCACTGATGCAGCGTTGGGACTTTAGCGGTCCATGACATTCGTTCCTTTGTCCAAACTGGGCTTTCGAGGCTTACGTGCCGTTTCGACAAGAGACACTCATACGAACGACTGGTGTGTACACAAGATCCCTTTTCTATACGGAGTCGTCCAGAGACTCGCCAGTGGTTTGGCAGGGGAAGTGCGGGAATGACATTCTCGGTCGGTTTGAGTGGAACTCAGGTCACAAGCCCAACATGGTAACCTGAACCGCCCCGGTTATACCGGAGAGTGTTTTGGTAGAGTCAGGCCACGTGGACCTGTGTCTTCTGAGTGCTATAATATACCTCTTCGAACCCGGCCGGGGGAACGTTTCCAATCGGCTCCAGCAATCGCTGATTGTTGAACCAGTCGACCCACTCCAGGGTCGCGAACTCCACTGCTTCAAAATGCTTCCACGGCCCGCGCCGATGAGTTATCTCGGTCTTGTACAGCCCGATCACTGATTCCGCCAAGGCGTTGTCGTAGGAATCGCCCACCGAACCCACTGAGGGTTCAATACCAACTTCAGCCAGGCGCTCCGTGTAACGAAGCGACAGATACTGCACCCCACGATCGCTGTGATGCACCAACTGCCGCGTATCCGGCCGCGCCCACAGGGCCTGCTCCAGCGCGTCCAGGGCCAGATCGGTGCGCGGGGAGCGCGATGCTCGCCAGCCCACGATCATGCGTGAGAACACATCGATCACGAAGGCCACATAGACGAACCCCTGCCAGGTCGTCACGTACGTCAGATCCGAGACCCACAGCTGGTTCGGACGCGACGCACTGAACTCCCGACACACCAGGTCCGAAGGCCGTGCCCCGGTGTCATCGGCGATCGTGGTCCTGGCCTTCCGACCCCGAACCGCTCCGGATAAGCCTGAAGCCCGCATCAACCGCTCTACCGTGCACCGGGCCACCGGTATACCCTCACGGTTCAACTGCCGCCACACCTTACGGGCTCCGTACACCTGGAAGTTCTCCTCCCAGACCCGGCTGATCTCCGGCCGCAATGCCGCGTCCCGCTTGGATCGGTTTGATAAGCGATCAGGATTCGCCTGCTGTGCCTTCCGATCGTAATACGTCGACGGGGCGATCGACAACAGCGCGCAGATCGGCTCGACCCCATGAGTCGGCTTATGCTCGTCGATGAACGACACCATCACTTCGGTTTGCGGTCGAGCTCCGCCTGGGGGAAAAAAAAGCCGACGCTTTGCGTAGAATCTCATTCGCCCGCTTAAGCTCACGATTTTCTCGCTCCAATTGCTTCAGCCGCTCACGCTCGGATGTGGTCAACCCCGGACGGTGACCCGCGTCCCGCTGCGCCTGAACAACCCACTTCCGCAGAGTCTCCGCAGAGCACCCAATCTTCTGCGCTATCGACTGGATCGCCGCCCACTGAGAACCATACTCCTCGAGATGCTCCTCGACCATCCGCACGGCCCGTTGACGGACCTCCGGTGAATACCTGCTTGGTTTTGCCATGACAGTAATCTCTCACATAATCCTGTCTCCGGCAACCCGGGGCGGTTCAGTTCATCCCCACACCCGTGGGGAACACGAGCATCATCCCCCCGTTCCAGACCTCTTCGAACGGTTCATCCCCACACCCGTGGGGAACACACGGCCCTCGAAGTCACAACCCGGATAGTTACAGGTTCATCCCCACACCCGTGGGGAACACCCATGTTAGGGTTTGGGTCAAATCCTTCACCCCGGTTCATCCCCACACCCGTGGGGAACACTGTCGAAGGTCTCGTCGAAAAACAAGCGAAATCGGTTCATCCCCACACCCGTGGGGAACACTGATCTACAAACAGCCCTTTATGCCAGATTATCGGTTCATCCCCACACCCGTGGGGAACACATCTGAATCGGTCGGGTCTGTGGGATGAACGACGGTTCATCCCCACACCCGTGGGGAACACCGCACACTCACGGCGAAGCAACTGGCCGCTGGCGGTTCATCCCCACACCCGTGGGGAACACACGAGGTGGACCAATGGCAGCGAAAAAAAGCACGGTTCATCCCCACACCCGTGGGGAACACGCATCAAAGGCGACGCGTTTGTTTTGTGCGAGCGGTTCATCCCCACACCCGTGGGGAACACGAGCCATAGCAGATTCATACAAAATATCTCCACGGTTCATCCCCACACCCGTGGGGAACACGACGCACGGCGACGGTCTGGCGATTGACGTTGCGGTTCATCCCCACACCCGTGGGGAACACAGCGACCTAACGTAGTCGATGAACGGCTCTATCGGTTCATCCCCACACCCGTGGGGAACACGCTATCGCGCACGCAGGTGAGCAGTAGATGTTCGGTTCATCCCCACACCCGTGGGGAACACTTTGATCGGCGCGAACAAAGCTATCACTGATGCGGTTCATCCCCACACCCGTGGGGAACACCCGACATACGAGTATATGTCAAACGATGGAGACGGTTCATCCCCACACCCGTGGGGAACACCGCCGCCAAACCGTAAAACGAAACGGCGTAATCGGTTCATCCCCACACCCGTGGGGAACACACATACTGCGCACGTTTGGAGAGGCGTTTGAACGGTTCATCCCCACACCCGTGGGGAACACTTTGGGTTCTAACGACATAACGTCTATCCCTACGGTTCATCCCCACACCCGTGGGGAACACGGGATTATGATGATGGTCGAGGCACACGACGACGGTTCATCCCCACACCCGTGGGGAACACTACTTGCGCGTCTGCACGATATGAGTCGCGGCCGGTTCATCCCCACACCCGTGGGGAACACATCCCCGCGTCCGTAAAGACGGGCTTCAGGAACGGTTCATCCCCACACCCGTGGGGAACACGTGATCCAGAATCGACCGTTCGAGTAGTCTACCGGTTCATCCCCACACCCGTGGGGAACACAGTAGCGGCCAGGTCAAAGGCGTTTGCCCAGTCGGTTCATCCCCACACCCGTGGGGAACACATGTTGCGCCACTACACGATCTTCCCCCACGCCGGTTCATCCCCACACCCGTGGGGAACACATACGCTTTTGGAGAAGATAAAGGAGGACTGCCGGTTCATCCCCACACCCGTGGGGAACACTGCGCCGTTACCGCGCCCTGTGGGTCGAGCGTCGGTTCATCCCCACACCCGTGGGGAACACTTAGAAAACCTGCTCGACGGGTGGGGTTGTTTTCGGTTCATCCCCACACCCGTGGGGAACACAGCTTTGAAAATTGCTTTGAACATTACAACGCCGGTTCATCCCCACACCCGTGGGGAACACATACTGTCACGAGTTCGGTTTTCATGGTTCACCGGTTCATCCCCACACCCGTGGGGAACACCACGGAGAACGTGATCGCTGCACACGAAAAGGCGGTTCATCCCCACACCCGTGGGGAACACGGCAACCTTAAATGCCCGCCGATCACAGACATCGGTTCATCCCCACACCCGTGGGGAACACGAAGTCATGCGAGTCATTCATGCGCTTTTCTCCGGTTCATCCCCACACCCGTGGGGAACACATTCGCTCTGCGGATTCCTGGTGTTCAACGGCCGGTTCATCCCCACACCCGTGGGGAACACATCAGGGCATGTGTACCCAAATCCGCCATTTACGGTTCATCCCCACACCCGTGGGGAACACCAATACCAGTCGGCAACACACGCCAAGCGGGACGGTTCATCCCCACACCCGTGGGGAACACATCGGTTAAGTAGCTCATACCCGACCCAGCGTCGGTTCATCCCCACACCCGTGGGGAACACAAGTATTTGCCGAACGCGGCATCAACCTTCTCCGGTTCATCCCCACACCCGTGGGGAACACGAACATATTTCTCAGCCATTGTCCGCCTCCTCCGGTTCATCCCCACACCCGTGGGGAACACCACGGCGCAACCGTACATGAAACCAGTAATCCCGGTTCATCCCCACACCCGTGGGGAACACAACTGCCGTTGCTGGTCGATCTCCTCCGGGTGCGGTTCATCCCCACACCCGTGGGGAACACGAATTCATGCGAGTCATTCATTCGCTTTTTTCCGGTTCATCCCCACACCCGTGGGGAACACACCAGTTACGGTATTTACGGGCATGGGACCAACGGTTCATCCCCACACCCGTGGGGAACACTCAATGCGGCCGAAAACGTCTATCTCGAATTCCGGTTCATCCCCACACCCGTGGGGAACACGTTGGCGGGCTGATCTCGGAACAACTGGACAACGGTTCATCCCCACACCCGTGGGGAACACTTGTGGATTGGCCTCCTGATTGCGGGGGTCTTCGGTTCATCCCCACACCCGTGGGGAACACGTTGCAGGAATGGCCGCAGAGACGTGGCACCCCGGTTCATCCCCACACCCGTGGGGAACACGTTGTCTTGCTTCAGACAATCGCACAGTATGTCGGTTCATCCCCACACCCGTGGGGAACACCCCGACCAATCCGGACACCCTGAGTTTCACCGACGGTTCATCCCCACACCCGTGGGGAACACTCCGGATGCGGCCCGACAGTCTCGAAGATTGTCGGTTCATCCCCACACCCGTGGGGAACACGCTATCGCGCACGCAGGTGAGCAGTAGATGTTCGGTTCATCCCCACACCCGTGGGGAACACGTCTCCTGCTCCAACTGGACCTCTTCTAAGGTCGGTTCATCCCCACACCCGTGGGGAACACGAGCCGGAGGCCAGTGACCCGTTTGCTGAACTCGGTTCATCCCCACACCCGTGGGGAACACCCTCTGACTCCCCATCCTTGGAGACATGGAGCCGGTTCATCCCCACACCCGTGGGGAACACGGAGGCGACCGCCTCGGTGTCGCCCTTGTATTTCGGTTCATCCCCACACCCGTGGGGAACACTTAAAGTACTCCGGGTCCGTGACCTCGAATCTCGGTTCATCCCCACACCCGTGGGGAACACGGGTTGAGATTCTGCGGGCTCATGCATCAATACGGTTCATCCCCACACCCGTGGGGAACACCGGCGCCGGCGGCGATCACCTCGTTATTAGCCACGGTTCATCCCCACACCCGTGGGGAACACAGGATGTCGACCTCGAGAATCGCGTGATGATCCGGTTCATCCCCACACCCGTGGGGAACACGTAGGTGCACTCTGTCTGACGGCTGCGTTGGCCGGTTCATCCCCACACCCGTGGGGAACACCATACCCTCTGACTCAATTAGCTTGTAGAAGGCGGTTCATCCCCACACCCGTGGGGAACACAACTGGGGACAATCGAAATATCTCTGGCAACCCGGTTCATCCCCACACCCGTGGGGAACACGTTAGAAACGTTTCCTGTTTTGGTTCCGTAACCGGTTCATCCCCACACCCGTGGGGAACACTCGATTGTGCCTTGGCGAACACGTCTACTAAGCGGTTCATCCCCACACCCGTGGGGAACACTTCCCGGTGTCGTTTTCCATTTTTCCACCATTCGGTTCATCCCCACACCCGTGGGGAACACGGGATGTGTGTTTGCTGAACAATATCACATAACGGTTCATCCCCACACCCGTGGGGAACACTGCTTCCTTGTCCGTCAAAAACAACGGACTATCGGTTCATCCCCACACCCGTGGGGAACACTTTGCAGAATATTGTTTAGTTCCTTTTTCAACCGGTTCATCCCCACACCCGTGGGGAACACGTGCAGCTGGCCCCGATGACAAACCAGAATGACGGTTCATCCCCACACCCGTGGGGAACACTTCCCGGTGTAACTTCCCATTTATCCACCATTCGGTTCATCCCCACACCCGTGGGGAACACGACAAGGGGGATATCTTATTATCGGATAAAGACGGTTCATCCCCACACCCGTGGGGAACACAGCTGACTGGTATCGACGACAGGCGACGATTGCGGTTCATCCCCACACCCGTGGGGAACACCCCTTTCTGTACCAAAAAACGGTGCCATCTGCCGGTTCATCCCCACACCCGTGGGGAACACGTCCAAGCATACGGGGCAAGTGCAATTGACGACGGTTCATCCCCACACCCGTGGGGAACACTTGATCTCGTCGGCGAGAACCTCTGCCTCCTCCGGTTCATCCCCACACCCGTGGGGAACACGATTGCAGCTTGAGCGCCTGAATAAAGCTCGACGGTTCATCCCCACACCCGTGGGGAACACGAGGGAAGGCTTCGCGATGCCTTAGCGCTACCCGGTTCATCCCCACACCCGTGGGGAACACTGGTGCGAGGGCGATAATCCCGGGTCGGGATACGGTTCATCCCCACACCCGTGGGGAACACTTGAGATAATAAAGGCCCTAGATTATTAGGGCCGGTTCATCCCCACACCCGTGGGGAACACAATCCCAATTTTCTCGGCCCATTCTTCATTTACGGTTCATCCCCACACCCGTGGGGAACACTACAAAATTGTACAAAACATTGATGCTTTCAACGGTTCATCCCCACACCCGTGGGGAACACTACAAAATTGTACAAAACATTGATGCTTTCAACGGTTCATCCCCACACCCGTGGGGAACACGTCGATTTCATGTTGCTCTCAGTCTACTGCCCCTGGTTCATCCCCACACCCGTGGGGAACACGCTACCAGTTGCTTGTCGGCGAGGTCCTGGCGCGGTTCATCCCCACACCCGTGGGGAACACTCCCGGATCGGCTGTCCGTCTATGACGACCGTCGGTTCATCCCCACACCCGTGGGGAACACTATACGGATGCCACTAAAGGTACGTGGTATGGCGGTTCATCCCCACACCCGTGGGGAACACTCAGGACTCACTATTTTTCCAACAGCAGGAGCCGGTTCATCCCCACACCCGTGGGGAACACACTAATCCATAAGCCATTACTAATGCGAGCGTTACGATTGCTGGCAGAGTTGTACCAACTGCCTGCTATTCACCAATTCCATCGCCGTCGTCCTCCAGATTGTCCTCCGTATCTGGGGGAAGAAATGACACCAACCTAATACCGTCAAAGTCAACCGGAATGCGACGATTCTTACCGTAGGTGGCAATATCGTATCCGCTCTCCGTGTTGGTCTTCCAGATCATTGCGGCGTTTCCTTCCTCGCACCCCTGCATCACCTGATCCCAGATCATCTCGCGCACTCTGCGGGATAGATTAGCTACGTATAACCCTGCACGTACTTCCACCATCCAGATCGCCAGCCTTCCGCGAAGCCTCGGGGGGACATTTTCAACCGCGATGACCAGGATCGCCAATTCCAGTATCCTCCTCAAAAGCGGGCGGTTGGCTATCGTCGGGAGCCTGAGGAACCGGTATCCCCCCGGCTGCGAGGATTGTCTCGATATCAGGAATGATCCGGAGTAGCAGCCGGGTTTCTCGGAACATGTCTCGACAAGCGACTCGCACAGCACTCTCCGGTGCACTCGGCTCCTTAGCGGCGATGCTGAATGCCAGAGGGACAACCGTATCGAACTTGTATATGTCTGCCACATCGTACACAAACGACAGCGGCTTCCCAGTGTGGATGAAGCCGATAGCCGGAGCATAACCAGCCGCCAGCACGGCCGCTTCGGTTACTCCATAAAGGCTTGCTGTCGCGCTACTTACACAGCGATTCACAAGGTTCGACGCTGACCAGTTCTTGGGATCGTATCGACGTCTGTCCCAACTGATTCGGTATTTCCTTGCCAACTGCTCGTAGATTCTCCTGACACGTGCCCCCTCCAGACCACGAAGTTGGACGAGGCTGCGCCTCTGAGGTGGTGGTTCACCCCATCGCATTTCAAGCATTTTCCTGGCGACTCTGAGTCGGGCTGATTCATCGAGAGCTAACGCAGCCTGATGCAATAGCCTGTCCGACCTTGCTCCCCCGGGCTGGCCAGCTGCATAGACCCTCACTCCACCGTCACCAATCCACAGAAGCAAGGTTCCCACTCGTGCCGCAGCCATTACTGCTCGGTGGGATATGCGCGTACCGGTTTCCAGCATGAGACATGCAATGGAGCCGATGGGCAGGTGTGTTCTCACACCGTTCTTATCAATGACGACCACTGACCCGTCGAGCAAGTCGATTCGACCCTTCTCCACATGTACAACTGAGACTCGCTCCTTAACGGGAATAGGCTTTAGTCGGGGTAACATCGATCACACCGGCTTAATAAGCAGCAACCCGCATCCGAAAGCCTTCGAAGGGCCTATTCCAGAATGTAATGTCGACAGAAAGGGAGTGGGGTCAGTAATGGTCAGAAGACCTCTCATGTCTAATGTAGAGTATTCCACTAGCTTGTTAGCGGGCTGGCCTTTCCTTGCCACGTGCTTCACATATGCATCGGCCCGGAAACGGCTGCCGTCGAGTATGAAGCCGCCGTCCACTGATCGTCTCTCAAGCCACGCTCGACCGCTTTCCTGGATGATCTGGCGGTCCGGTATTGTTTTGTCGTCGTGGCGGAGTTTCCACTTCGTGTCCATGACCACATCGTGCCGAACCTGATGGTTGTTATCATCCCGCCTTTTCACCACCGGATTGACACGAATCGAGAAAAGGAATCGCTGTCCCGACCGGAGATTTGGGCTGTAGGATTTTGTCTCGACAATCCATCCGGGCCGCTCGGCCTGGGGCAGGCGACCTGACAGCACGTAGTAGATTAATCGGTCCGGTCGTATCTCCTGTCGGAAGAGAAAGTCACGCGTCGCATCCGGCGAACCGGGAAACAGCTCCCAGAGGAGCTGGTGCTCTTTGTACTTATCAGTTAAGATGGTCTCTATCAGTCCTGCGGCACCAGGACCCGTGAAAGGCACCGTTATTCGACTGAAGTACTTCATGCCTCAATCCTCCTGTTTAGACTCGATCGTACCGGCGTACTCGCTTCTTAGCCCAAACTGCCAACGACTGCGTGAAAGAAGTAGATCGTATCTAGTGGCTTCCCAGGAGACCGGTATCTCTGCATCTTCGCCGGTTAATTCTTCCCAGTAGACCTCAAACACACGATCGTCGATGGTTTCCGGAACGATGATTTGGTCTGGGCGATATGCCCGGAGTGCTCCGAGTAATGAATGACTACCGATGATGGAAGGAGACATTGGAAGTGCAAGAGGACACGACTTTCGTCCAAGAAACACCACGAAGGTCGGTCGCTGTAGAGCGTCCGAGATATCCCCAAGGCTGATGAAGGCATCAGCACTACGTTGCCAAAGGGCAACCACGTAGGCTTCGTCCATTCGATATTCCCGATCAGAGAGGATCGTGTTGGGTCTTCCGGCCAGCAGTTCGTCGCGACGTGAACGCACCCACGGCAGCATCTCTCCCCTCTTCTCGACATTACCTCGGATAGGTGTCTGAACCGTGTGATAATCTCGCAGAGTCTCCCCCTTTCGAACGACCCAACAGGCGTAGCCGAGAACTAGGTGGAGTTGCCTGTGCAGTTCTTCAGCGTCTCTGGTTACACCAAGTGCGGAAGCTATCAATCCCAAGACCGCCGTCTTTGTGGGATGGGACAGTGTGCTGCGGATTTCTCCCACGGCTACTTCTCCCCAACTGGCCAAGGGGGAATACAGTTGAAATACCAGGAAATCCCTCATTCTCACATCTCCGCAGCGAAACGTGACAGTTCCTCTAGTTTTCCTTCACCGGTAACTGCGTTAACGGTCTTTCGCCTGTCGGCGCAGGGTCCGTAGACGCTGTCCATATTGTTCATGGTCGTTTCGAGGCTCTGTATTGAGTTAGTCAGAATGTCATCTCCATCGATGGGCTTGAGAAACGCAACCGAAAGAGAACGCGGCTGTTGGTTCCCCTTTTCGGCAACAATGTAAGATGCCCGAGCTCGTGAGGCGAAGCTGGCTTGTTTGCCGGTTGGGCCGACAGTTGATGCACACTCCAACAGTGCCTCAATCGTTCTTGATGCAAGTCCAATATCCCCGCGGAGATTGCTAACCAGAAGTTCTCGGTCGATACACAAGTACTGATAGAATAGGCCGGCAGCAAACTCGGTCTCTCCGATATGAGCTGCACCGCCATCCTCACGACCGATATTGAGGTCATCGACTGCAGTGAAGTAGTCGTCCTCCACGGTGACTCGATGGGTCGTCACGGCATGCGCTACCTGGGCAGCCGCATCGACGTTGTTGGCCACATGTTCGGCCATCATACGACCGAAAAGAGCTATGTCAGAGGCTTTCACCTCCGGACTTCGTAGTGACTCCAGTTCTTCATCCTTGGGCATCCGCTTCTCGTTGCAAAGTGTCATCATCAGCCTGTCAACAGCCGACCATTCATCAGGCCCTATGTGAGCCAACTGGCTGATCATCAGACTGTCCTTTTCAACTTTGCCAAACTGCTCCGCTATTGCCCGTGCCCACTTGGTTGCATCACCATCGCTCACCTTGTTCTCCTTGAGTTTATCTGCGACATACAACCCCAAGCGTTTGGTCCGTGTACCGCTGTGCTTATCCAGCGATGCCCTGAAGACATCTGACGTTCGCCAAGCCCTTTTCAGGCTCTGGGAAGATATGCGGAGTCTGAGGCAACCACCCATAACAGCTGTCTTGGGCCTGCCACGGTCATCCCGGTTTAGGTTCGCCGGGGGATACGAAGTAAGCAAGTGCAATTGAAGGAACCGTTCCATTGTACTAATCCTCATGTGATTATGTAACTATGACTTTTCGGTCTCCGATGTAGCAGCGAAATAGGTAAAGGCCCAGTCACGCTTCACCGCATCACCCCAGTACCACACGGCTCGAGACAAGTCCAGCAGATTGACCTTTCGCCCGAGCATGTGGATTATCCGACGCATGGTGTCTGGAAGCTCGTGCCACTCGCGTTGAAGCAGCCTTCGGAATCGAAGATCACTTACCGCGGGTCCTCCCCCCTTGCCGGTGGCCATCTGAACTGCCATTCGCTTTCTGCCGTCGTGACTGTCCACCTGCGCAAGCAGCCCGGCCAGAACTCCAACACGCTCTAATGAAGCACTGTCGAACTGGCTTCTAGGTCGAAGCATGAAGGCAAGTCTGTGGAATGCGGGCGATTGAATGATCTCTGTCACTGTTCTGGCCCTCTTCAGCTCTGCACGCCCGCCACGGTCATGAATGAGTGCCGCATGCCAGGACAGGATTGTTTTGGAATCATTCGAATCCGGATTGAAATTGAGGTTCAAACAAGTTCCTCCTCTGCATTGACTGTCATGATCTTGTGAAAGCGATCTGGATGTAGCTCCTTAACAAGCTGCTTCTTGGCGGGAATGAGCTTCTCCAAGTTTGCAAAACCGATATCGATACGGCTGAGTGCTTCGTCGAAGATGTTGAACGCTGTCGCGCGCAGTGTCCTGATCCAGACTTCGGCCAGTTGCCTGCGTGCCGTATCTGCACTGGTACCCCGTTCGACCTTACGTGAAGCAATCAATTCCTGAACTGTGGAGAAGAAAACTGCCTCCGTCTTCTGGTACAGCCTCTGGCTCGCATCGGCTGTGATGGTCTGTGCAAGAGCGGCTCCCGCTGTCTTACATGCTTTGTGGAGGTTACGTGCGGCGTGAGTTGCCGCTTGAATAAACTGGTGTATTACCGCACTCACCTCCGGAATATCACGTTCGTCCACGTGGTAGATCGGAAATCGCAGCTCGTGCCAACCACGTGCCTTCATATTGTCCATGTCATAACCAAAGCAGTTCAGGCGCAGTTGGATGCTGCGGGGGACGAAGGACATTGCCTCTGATACAACTCGAGCAGCAGAGACATATTGATCGCCAAAGACCCACGAACACCAGTGGCGGTAGGAGAAGCCCTCCGGACCAGGATGCACACAGGTCGGCTGACCATCCTTGCTTGCTCGGTATGGAGAGAGTGGGTGAAGCCAAGCACCCTCATAGTTGTTTCCATATGCACGGGTTAGGTAGGTGCTCAAAACTTCTCCTTTCCCTTGACAGAGGCTGCACGTACCGTCGTCAACTTCTTCCCAGAGCAGTTGTATCCTCCGAGGTGTCGCCCAGAAGCACTGCAGACCGCTGACATCTTCGGGAGTTATGGGCCTTCCTTGATTGGGTTCACTGGTGGCAGTGCGAGACATCCATGGGAAGACTCGCGACAGGTCAGCGCACGGCAGCAAGTCGAGGTCCGTGGCGATCTCTGCGGGAAGCACGTTGAACCAAAGTCGGTCAAAGAGTGTCGTATTAGTCTGTCCCGAAACATCGATGTCGACGAGGGTTGTCAGCGGTCCACCTCCTCTGATTGAAGTCCGGTGCCCCTTGCCCCCAGCGGGGGCGTTGACTTGGAGTGTCATCAGGGCGGTTGCCAGACAAGGTTTGCAGAACCTCACTGCTCCCGCCCGCTTCACGAAATGGTCGGCATTGTTCCTAAGTGTATTGTCACCAGGCTGTTCTATCAGCAGGTTTGCGACGCTCTGAGGATCACCCTCTAAGGATTCAAAGTCTTGCATGAACTTTGGACCGTCTCCATCTAGTTTGAATGCTGGTTTTACCGCCTCAAACTTCTCTTGAAGTGCCTGGGGACTGGGTGGATTTTCAAGCGTTTCGTCCCACGTGGCCCGATCCACACGAAGTGTCGATTGGAGCAGTCCGACCAGAAACTGAAGCAATGCTGCATTGAAGTCTGGTCTGTTGGCAGCCACGGCGGTCGGTGGATTGACGCGGTCCGTGATCTGCCAAGGGGCAATCAGTTCTCGCGTTCCGTCTCTTCGGTGCACTGGAATCCAGGGGTCATCAATCAGGTTCATGCAAATCCTCACGCAGTATCGCATAGTCATTTGATGTTATGAAGCCAAGTTCAGAAGAGTAATGGACTGTCTTCTCCTCTCCGTAGGCGTCTATTACTTTGCACTCCCAATTCCCTCCGGAACCCTTCGTCATAGGAAGCAATACACCCCATCGGCACTGCCCAGGGATCAAACTCTTCACTTGTTCTATGGCACCTCTGAGCAATTGATCCGGTGGAGCAGGCTCCTTGACGATTGCCGCTCTGACATTCAGCATGCTGAGCAACCATGCTTGAGGACCTCCCCGAGTCCAAGGTTCCAATCGTTCACCAACCAAGCGGCAAAGGAGAATAGTCGTACTTTCCTCCATCAACCTGGTTGGAGTGGATCGATCGTCCCACCATACGGTGTTGACGTCCCGCGTATAACCTTGGGCCAAGGGAATGGTGTTTCTAAGCCCGATCGATCTACTGACCACTTGGTCAGACTCATCTCGGGTAATCGATTGCCGCAGACCGGGGGGGACCTCTTGACGGATATCATCCGCATAGACAGACTCGATCAGCCACCTCGTGTCGTTTGGAAGCGTCAGTGTTCCTTTCTCCTGCAGAAGCTTTGCTGTCAGCCACAATTGTGCATGATTCGGATATACAGATGAAGCCTTGTGAAAATGGGCTTTGTACCAGTCACTGCCTGAGTCTGCTGCAGGCGACGGCCCATGAACGTGAAGCACCAAGGGCCCGCGCAGGTCTTGGCCTACTACGCGCTTACCGAACTGGTCGCGACAGTGTCGGCGCATTCGTCCGAGACGTTGTATCAACAGGTCGATCGGTGCCAAGTCGGAGATCATCTCGTCAAAATCCAAATCTAGTGACTGCTCGACTACTTGGGTGGCGATGACAACCCGGCCATTGCGCTGCTCAGCGGTACTGTTCGGTCCGAAAGTCTCGATCAGGCTGTTTTCTGCCGCAAGTCTTTCGCCATTAGTAAAACGCGCGTGTAGGAGAAACACCGACTCGGCGGGTAACCGCCGCCGAAGCTCAACGAATGCCATCTGTGCGTCGCTAACGGTGTTTCGTATCCACACCATACACCGACCCGACTTGACGGTTTCCAAGATGAGGTCGATACATGCCGCGTGACTAGTGAGAAGGTGAGTGCTGAGTGTCCTCTCACATCGGCTGGGCGTGACCAGCCTCGTCTCAACTGACCCTTTGCAGTTACAGGTCGTGATCAGTGGGTACTCTGACTTGCTTAATCCGACATCCTGCGAGGAGATGCCAACTCCTTGATTGAAAGCTGTGACAAGCCTCTCTCGCTGCTTACTGGGGAGTGTTGCCGACAGAAGAATGGTGCTTCCTCCTGCAACGGCATGGGCTTGAATCAGCTTTTCCAGAATGGCAGACATGTAGACATCGCAGGCGTGTACTTCGTCTACGATTAGGACCTTGCCAGCGAGGCCCAACAGACGTAGAGTCAAGTGCTTGGAAGGCAGCACGGCCAGCAGGGCCTGGTCGACAGTGCCTACACCAACATGCGCCAATAGTGCTTTCTTGCGATGGTCCGCAAGCCAATGACTACACGCGGCTCCAGCTGGCAACGCTGAATCGCCAACAGTTCGTGACGATTGCGAATCTTCGGCGAGAATGGAGGCACTGAATTCCGGATTATGATCTCTCATTCCATGACTCAGTACTAAAGTCGGGTGCTCATCGGCGTTGTACAGCAGTCTGTAGTATCGTCTCAGCCTTCGATACATTGAGTCAGATGTGGCTGTAGTAGGAAGAGCCACATACAAGCCGATGTAGTTTAGAGCAGTCATCAGGCGATGCGCAAGAAGAGCTGCCGCTTCCGTCTTACCAGAGCCTGTGGATTCCTCGATGATGAAGAGATAGGGGCCGGACTCAACCTGAAAATTGGCCACCGTTTGCTGCAGATTCGTTTGGTTGATCGAACCGCTATTGGTGCCCAAGATATCGCTCAGTGATATCTCAGCACCTAATCTTGCAGGCAGTATGCCCGTACGATCCACCGCCAGTGAGGCCCGCTCACGAGACTTTTCCAAGTACTCCTGTAGCGGGTATCTTAGGCTCTCCATAGGAAAGTGTGATTCACTCGACGCTATCCAGTCACAGAGCGTGATGAATCCGTTCACCCACCACGACGCTGTTGCCGCCGCTTCCACCGTGATAACAGAAGGATTGACTTCCTGAACAGATAGGAGCGAGAGTGCTTCTGATAGGAAGGTAACGGCTGCCTTCAGATTCGATTCCTCCAGGTGGTCGCGGAGCACTAGGGATACACTTCGCGATTGGAGTGGTAGCCCGTGATGACCGAACGCAGAAGCAGCGAGGATATCAAGTGATGATCTCCGATGAAAACGTCGAGTGTCTCTCCCCGTAAGCCTTCCCGCCTCGCTCAATTGATCGACCAGATGCTGATTCCATATTTCCAATCCAAGCAAGTCATGCCTTGCGGTATATGGAAGCGGTTGCGATTGCTTCAAGAGTCGCTTTGCCAATTCAGGGACAAGACCTTGAAAAGATACGCAGAATTTGCCAATGTCATGCACCAACATCAACAGGCGAATGATTCCTCTGACGTCCTCCTCGGACGTACGAAGTAGCCTAGTTAGAACATCGCTTGCAGGGTGCCGCCGATCCAACAGGCAATCACCAACTGCAACTACGTCAAGCAGGTGATAGGGGAGCAAATGGTGCCGGAAGGCATCATTGCGACTTGCCTTGGCCCAATAATTGTAGTAATCCACTGCTGGTTCGAGGAACATAGTGGGACTCCTCCCAAAGCGAAAATTAGCGACGGACACGATAAATGGCAACACTAAATAGATGCTCTCCACTATACCTCTACTACCCTGTCTGGCGACAGCAGTGCATGGTCGGCCACGAGGTCAGCCGGGCTCAGGTGCAGGTAGTTCTGTGTCACCAATAGAGTGCTATGGCCCAGAATCTGTCTCAGGACCTCAAGGTTCGATCCCCGTTGCTTGGCGTACCATGTGGCGGCTGAGTGTCTGAGCAAGTGAGGGTTGAGCTTCACTCCAACCCGCTGGCCACGACGTTGAACGGTCTTATGGACATGTCGTGACGCTAAGGGCTCTCCCGATCTCATGCAGATAAGGGGCTCGCCCGGTAACTGACTGCGCCACCTGACCAGATACTGCTGGAGGAGCTTGAGCGTCCTCACACCCAGAGGTATGATCCTCCCTTTTCTTCCCTTCCCCTCCCGGATATGGAGTCGTCTGCCCTGGAAGTCAACGTCCTCGGCAGTGAGGTCTCTCATCTCCTTGAGCCGTATCATGCCGCTCCAGAAGATCATCAGCATGCAGACATCCCTGAAGCCAGTGAAGGTCCTTCGGTCGATAGCTTTGAAAACCCGCTGAAGGTCCTCCGGGCTGATCACAGGCTTCGCCCGCTTCGCCACCCGGAGCATACGCACGTTCTTCATCGGACTCACTTCTGACCAGAGACCCTCCGCCAACAGAAAGTTCCAGAAGACCTTGAATACCCGCAGTCGACCGTTTACGGTCTCATCTGAAACACTTCCCTTCACACTCAGGATGTAGTCTTGAATCACATTTCGATCAACTTGTGCGAGCGTGGCTCCATGGTGGTGGAGGTACTTGACGAAGTACCCCGTTCTTTCCAGGTAGCAGGAGATGGTTTTGGGTGTGAGATTCCTCAACTGCAGATCATAGTTGAATGCCTGCAGCAAGTCCTCGTTCGCAAGAGTGCGCTGGGGATTGTCATTGATTGGGTGAGCTGTTCTGGTGTGCATCTCTCGCTCCTTTGTCAGAGGCCCTTTGAGGGCAGGTTTTGCGACCGCGATCGCTATAACCCTAAGAGACACAATAAAAACATGCGCCATCAGGGACTCGAACCCCGGACCCGCTGATTAAGAGTCAGCTGCTCTACCAACTGAGCTAATGGCGCATACAATACGATAGCGTCCCCCGCGCGGGCGGGGTCCGATGTCGGACAACCAATATATGCATCATCCCCCGACACGCAAGCGCAATTCCCACCGCGCCGGCCCCCCTGTCGTCGCCTGTGCCCGGCCGATCGCCCGGCCCCGGATAACCGCGCGGCGACTGCCAAACAACTCGGCGCCCCGGCCGTAAGCCCGGCCGAAGCGCCTATATGCAAGAAACTTATGAGGGTGGAAGGAATCGAACCTTCGACAGCCTGCTTAAAAGGCAGGAGCTCTACCGCTGAGCTACACCCCCATAACGCCTCGACTCTCTTGTCGTGTAGTCGTCTAAAATACCCCGGACCGGTACAAAGTCAACCGGTTTTTGACAGCCAAAGTTCGCTCCCGGCAAGGGTTTTCGGGCCTCGTCCGGCTGTCGGATGCTTATCCACCGAAGGCGGATGGCATTCGACAAAACGATTGATGTCTTTGCCTTCGACACGCGGCATCCGTCAGAGCATCACGGCCGAAAGGCGCCACAAAAAGCCGCCGTGGTCGAGTCGACCGCGGCGGCTTCGTTTTCTCGCTCGGAGAAGTTACGCTACTTCGTCGCGGCCGTGTACAGCTCGCCGACCTTCTCCCAGTTGATCACGTTGAAAAACGCGGCCACATAGTCGGGACGCTTGTTCTGGTACTTCAGGTAGTACGCATGCTCCCAGACGTCGACACCCACAATCGGTTTTTTGCCCGCGCTCAGCGGGGAGTCCTGGTTCGCAGTCGACATAATCTCCAGCTTGCCGCCGTTCACCACCAGCCACGCCCAGCCGGAGCCGAACTGCCCGACCGCGGCGGCGGTGAATTTCTCCTTGAACTGATCGAATCCGCCCAGCTCGCGGGTGATCGCATCGGCCGCCGGGCCGGCGAACTTGACGTCCTTTTTCAGAATCTGCCAGAAGAAGGAGTGATTGACATGCCCGCCGCCGTGATTGCGCACGGCCGTGCGGATGCTCTCCGGCACCGCACTGAGATTGGACACCAGCTCCTCCGCCGGTTTTTTCTCGAGGTCGGCTTTGCCGCTGATCGCTTCCACGAGTTTGGTGATGTAGGCCTGGTGGTGCTTGTCGTGATGGATTTCCATCGTTGTGGCGTCGATATACGGCTCGAGCGCGTCAAAGGCGTATGGCAATGCGGGAAGGGTGTGTGCCATTGCAGTCCTCCTGAGTGTTCGCGGGACGGCCATCATGGGCCATCCCAGTCCAAATTATTCCATGTACGGACTACAACAGTCGAATCGCGCGAAGGTGCCCGAAAAGGACTGGCCGTATACCGGCCGTGCGGACCGTCTCCATCGAATGACCCGCACAAAAAAACGGGTGTCGCGTGCCGTCGGCAAAGCGCCACCCGCATTCATCTTTCCGTATCGTCGGCCTGCTTATTTGCCCGGATAGCTCACCAGTTCGATTTCAAAAAACAACGTCGAGTTCGCCGGAATCATGTTGCCCATCGCGCGGGAACCGTAGCCGAGATCCGGCGGGATCAGCAGCCGCCGAAGGCCGCCCGGTTTCATCCCGACCATCCCCTCGTTCCAGCCCTTGATCAAATTGCCGTCGCCGAGCTTGAACTTGAACGTCTGCACCTGGCCGGTCTGCGGGTTCGCGTCGCGCGAGTTCTGCACCGACTTGCCCTTCTCGCCGTTTTCATCGGCAAGGAACAAATGATAGTGGCATTCGACATTGTCACCGAACTCGGCCGCTTTGCCTTCGCCGACCTTGAGGTCCATCCACTTCAGACCCGACTCGTTGGTTGTCCATTCCATTTTCTGCTCCGCCACCTCGCCGGGTTCGGCTTCGACTTTTTTCACGGTCGTCACCGCGGGTTTCTCTTTTACGGTCACGGCTTTTTCTTCCGTCACCTTCGTGGAATCGTCGCCGCCGAATGCCGGCAGAGCGACTGCACATGCAAACATCGCGGCAAGTGTCACCATTCTCTTCATCTGGATCAGCTCCTTATGTATTTCTTTTCGATCAGTCAATATGCCTGTAGTTCCGGCGCCTGCAACCTTATACCACGATCGTCTCGTCACGTTTGGACCCGGTGGATACGACCCGGATAGCCACGTCAAGATCAGTGGCGATATAGTTCAGGTAGTCTTTCGCTTTTTGCGGCAGCTCGTCGAACGAGGTCACGCCGGTGGTATCCGCCTGCCAGCCCGGTATGGACTTATACACCGGTTTCACGTATGCGAGCTGCGTTAGATCGAGCGGCACCTGATCGCTGACGTCGCCGTCGATTTCGTAATGCGTGCACACCTTGATCTCGGGCTGGTTGTCCAGCACGTCGAGCTTGGTGATCGCGATAGAATCCACGCCGTTGATTCGCACGGCGTGCCGAAGAGCGACCAGGTCGAGCCAGCCGCATCGCCGCGGTCGCCCGGTGGTCGCGCCGTACTCGTCGCCCAGGCGGCGGATTTCCTCGCCGGTAGCGTCCACGAGTTCGGTCGGAAACGGACCCGACCCCACCCTCGTCGTGTAAGCCTTGACCACCCCAACCACCTCGTCGATCATTTTCGGCCCGATCCCCAACCCGGTCAGCGCGCCGCCCGTGGTGGTGTTGGACGACGTCGCAAACGGGTAGGTGCCGAGGTCGACATCCAGCAGGCAACCCTGCGCGCCCTCATAAAGAATTGATTTGCCCTCCCGGTGCGCACGATACAACATCAGCGACACGTCGGCCACCATCGGCCGGATGATCTCGGCCATCTCGAGCAGCATGCGGTACGTCCGGTCGAGATCGGCCCGATCATCGGTTGAGCCTTCCAGATATCGCGACTTGATCACGCGCTGGTACTCGAGCCGGCGGCGAAGGCGGTCCGGGACGAACAGATCGGCCACCCGGATTCCGTGCCGGGCCACTTTGTCGACGTAGGCAGGGCCGATTCCCCGCTTGGTCGTCCCGATCGATCCCGTCCCCCGGTTCTCTTCCTCGACCGCGTCGATCAGCTTGTGATACGGCAGGACGAGGTTGGTGGCGGGGCTGACAAACAGCCGCCCGGCGCATTCAATTCCCTGGGCCGACAGAAAGTCCAGCTCGGTCCGGAAGTCGATCGGATCGAGCACCACGCCGTTGCCGATCACGCAGGTTTTGCCGGGCTGGATGATGCCCGACGGGATCAGGTGCAGAACGTACTTTTTATCGCCGACATGAATCGTGTGGCCGGCATTCGCCCCCCCCTGGAAGCGGGCGATAATGTCGGCCCCGGCTGCCAGCAGATCGACGATCTTGCCCTTGCCTTCGTCGCCCCACTGACAGCCGACAACTACTCTATTCTTGCTCATAAACAAACGCCTCTCAGCGTACTGTGAAATCTTCTACCAGTTCGGTAATCGCGCGCTGCAATTCGAGTTTGCCGACGCCGGTCTTGACCGACGTCACGATCGCCGACAACCCCAGGTCCCGCTCAAGGTGCGCCTCCTGCCGACCGAGCTGACTGCGTGTCAGCTTGTCCGCTTTCGTCAGCGCGATTAGGGCGGGCACCTCGCGGGCGGCGAGCCAGTCGAGAAGCTGAACGTCTTCCGGTGTGGGTTCCCGACGGCTGTCAATCAGCAGTATCAGGCCCGCGAGGGCGGTCGACGTGCGCAGATACGTTTCGATCATCCTGCCCCATGATTCCTTGATCTCTTTCGCCACCCGGGCGTATCCGTAGCCGGGCAGGTCCACCAGGTAAAACGCCCCGTTCACGAGGAAGAAATTCAGCGAGCGCGTTTTGCCGGGCGTCCCCGATACCTTGGCCAGCCCCCTGCGACCGACCAGGCGGTTGAGCAGCGATGACTTTCCGACATTGGACCGTCCGGCCAGCGCGACATGCGGTCGCCGATCCACCGGAATCTGCTGCATGTCGAAAAACGAGCCGACAAACTCCGCGTTAAACCCTCTCGCTCCTATCGCGCTCCTCCTCGCACCCGGTTGTATCCCGCACAGCGCACCCGAAGGCGGCTCAACTCGGACGATTCGCCGCCGGCTGCTGTGCCCGGCGAGTCTGCCGATCGCCCGGCGCCTGCGTCATCGCCAGCTTGATCACGTCATCGATCCGCCGCACGAAATGCAGCTGCAAACCGTCCAGCAGTTCCGGCTGAAGGTCCGGCAGATCCTTGCGGTTCCGCTCGGGCACGATTATCTCGGTGATGCCGTTCCGCTTGGCCGCAAGCAGCTTCTCGTTTAATCCGCCGATCGGCAGCACGTCTCCCGTCAGCGTGATCTCCCCGGTCATCGCGATGTCCGTACGGACCGGTATCCCCGTCAGGCTCGAAAGCATCGCCACCGCCAGAGTGATTCCCGCCGATGGTCCGTCTTTGGGGACGGCTCCTTCCGGGATGTGCACGTGCAGCTCGATCTCTTCGTAAAACTCGTCGGCCAGCCCGTACCGCTTGGTATGGTTGCGAATGTACGACAGCGCGGCCGACGCCGACTCGCGCATCACGTCGCCCAGCGATCCGGTCAGCGTCAGCTTGGCCTTGCCGCGCATCGGAAGCACTTCGACCGGCAGCGCTTCGCCGCCCATTTCGGTCCACGCCAGTCCGACCGCATAGCCGACCGTCGGGTGCGTCTTCAAATTCGTGTCTACATAACGGCGCGGTCCGAGCAACTTGCCGACCTTCGCCTTGTTGAACACCACGCGGCGGATTCTCCTGCCCCTGGCGAGGTCCACCGCGGTCTTGCGCACCATCTCGGTAAGCTTGCGCTCGAGTTCCCGTACCCCCGCCTCCCGCGTGTAGTACCGGATCACTTCGTACATTGCGTCGTCCTTCAGCGACAGATCCATGGATTCGACACCCATTTCCTTTTTGACTTTCGGAAACAGGTAGTCGCGCGCGATGGACGCCTTCTCGAATTCGAGATATCCGGGCAGGCGGATGATCTCCATCCGGTCTCGAAGGGGCGCGGGGATACTCGCAGTTGTATTCGCCGTCGTGATAAACAGGATCTCCGATAAATCGTACTCGACCTCGAGATAGTTGTCGCTGAACGTATTGTTCTGTTCCGGATCGAGTACTTCGAGCAGGGCCGAGGCCGGGTCGCCGCGAAAGTCCTTTCCGACCTTGTCGATCTCGTCGAGCAGAAAGACCGGGTTCGATGACTCGGTTTTCTTGAGAGCCTGGATGATCCGTCCCGGCATGGCGCCGATATACGTGCGCCGGTGCCCGCGTATTTCGGCCTCGTCATGGATCCCGCCCAGCGACATGCGGACGAAATTCCGACCCATCGCCCGTGCGATCGACCGGCCCACCGACGTTTTTCCCACCCCGGGCGGCCCGACCAGGCACAGGATAGGCCCCTTGACTTTGCCCGCAAGACGGATCACCGCGAGATGCTCGAGTATCCGCTTTTTGGCTTTCTCCAGGCCGTAATGGTCGCCGTCGAGAATCGTCTGCACTTCGTTGAAGTCCGTGCGGTCCTCGGTCGTGATTTCCCACGGCAGCGCCAGCAGCCACTCGACATAGCTGCGCACCACGCCGGACTCCGCCGAATACGGATGCATCCGCGACAACCGCTTGATCTCCTCTTCGGCTTTCTCCTTCACACGCTGCGGGTAGGCCCGGGACGACAACTGCGAAAGCAGGTCCTCGACATCGGCCGACTGGTCATCCGCCTGACCCAGCTCGTCCTTGATCGCCTTGAGCTGCTGCTGCAAATACATTTCGCGCTGCGAACGCGACATCGAGTCCCGCACCGAGCCGTCGATCTTCTGCTCCAGGCGCAGTATTTCGATCTCTTCGGTCAAGACGTCGGTCAGAATGCGGAACTGCTCTTTGATCGAATACGCCGACAAAATCGCCTGCTTCGTTTCGATCTTGTGCAGGATATGGGCGGCGATCGTGTCCGCCAGCTGCGTGTACTCCTCGATCGACGCCACCGACACCAGTACCTCGTCGGGTATCCGACGGTTGAGCCGAATGTATTCCGCAAACTGCTCGGTCACCTTGCGGGACAGCGCCTCGGTTTCGCGATCGTACTGCTCGACATCGGGCGGTATCACGCGGATGCGTGCGGACAAATGGTTCTCGGTCTTGGCCAGCCGCACTACCTCGGCGCGAACCAGCCCCTCAACCAGCACCTTCAGCGTCCCGTTCGGCATCTTCATGACCTGCAGCACGCGGGCCACGACGCCGACATCGAACAGATCCTCGGTCGCGGGAACTTCAATTGAGGGCGACCGCTGCGCCATCAAAAACAACTGCTTGTCCCGGACCATCGCCTCCTGCAGGGCGTTCACCGTCATCTTGCGCCCGACCAAAAGCGGGTAAATCATATGCGGAAAGACCACGACATCGCGCAGCGGGACCACCGGCAGGCGCGATTTGATCTCTATCGTCTCAGTGTTGTGTTTCAGCTTCATTGGCTCTCTACGGGCCTTTTCCCGGATCAAAATGAAACGCTCCGTGCAAACCCTTTATAATACGCCCGTACGGGCCGATCGCCAATAACTTTCTGGGGTGTGTGAGGATGATCCCCAACCGGGGATTGAGGGATAACTATCTGTACAGTAATATGTTAATAGCCGCGATAGGTCATCAAAAACCAGATGATCACCAGGATGACAGCTATTGCCGACAAGACCAGAACCCGTCGCGGATTCCCCGATGGCGGCTCCTCGTCCGAGGGTCGGTCCACGACCTCCCGCGTGTGCTGCTCCCTCATCTCCTGAAGGCTCGCCACCAGCGATAACGCCGACAACCGGTCGGCCGGATCCGGCGCACACATCCGCTCGAGCAGCAGACGCGCCTCCGGTGGAACGCGCTGCGCCGCCATCGACTGAAACGACACCGGGATCGACATCACCGCCGTGCGTATCGCCGCAAGCGTGGCGCCTTCAAACGCGGGCTCGCCGGTCAAAAGCTCGAAAAACACCGCTCCAAGCGAAAACATATCGGAGGCGGGCGTCGGTAGCTCGCCGGAGAGCTGCTCCGGTGAACGATATCTGCATGAGCCCACGACGGCCGCGTCGGATTCATCCTGATCGCCGCTCCACGGCAGACAGGAGTCCACCAGCACCATCCGGAGGTCGTCATCGACAATGATGTTGTCGGGGCTGATATTGCCTAACGCCACGTCCTCGACATGCGCCGCCTGCAGGACACCGGCCAGCTGGAGCGCCATCCCGAGAAACTCGGAGTAAAACACGGGCTCGCCGCGCGTGTGCGCCCGAAGCGGGACGCCGGCGGCATATTCCCGCACGATGAACGGACGGTCGGTCTCGGTATCAATCGTGAAAAACGCCGCGATCGACCGATGCTTCAGCGCGTTGAGGCGCTTCATCGCATCAAGAAACCCCTGCCGAAATTCCGCATCGGTCACGAGCGCGGACGGAAGAAACTTCAGGACGACCGGTCGCTGCAACGCTTCGTCGATCGCCAGCCACGTCTCCCCGTGCCGACCCGTACCGAGCAGGTTGGTCAGGCGATATTGTCGAATGTGGAGATGGTCCATTACCTAATCCGACAGGCGCATGAGTTGCCAAACGAACGTTGTAACTCTCATTAGAGTTCAGGTCAATTACTATTCAAACCGTGGGTCCTTGTCAGAAGAACCTCTTTCCAGTGGTTCTCCCGATCATTCACTTTGTCAAGCGGTGTCTGTGGATCAGCTATCTCGAGTACCGCATACTGGAAATTGTCTGCGTAAGCCTCACCCTCATTTTCCAGCAGCGATACTAGTTCAAGGTTTCCCCCATGACCGGTCGCCGCATACTCGGACCACCTTTGCCAGATACCGCCGATACCGCACGCGCTACCAACATAGCCCTTGCCTGTCTCTTTGTCCACTATCAGGTATATCCCATTGATGCTGGAAAGGGCCGACTTCCAAGCGGGCTCGCTTCGGGATACAATGAGTTTCAACTGGTCGTAAGAAAGTTTTACCGAATTGTAACCGGGGAAGTCATCCACAAGATACGAGTCCTCAAGTATCTGCGTTACCTCCAGCATGTGGCCGAAACGGCTACCGTGGATGTACGACGATCGGAAAGTCCTCTTAAACTTGACAATAACCCTGCCAATCAAGTCTTCCTGGTCTGGCAGAAGTTCGGTCGAATACAGCCATCGCGTATTCGTCCCCGGCACCACACCCAGTACACGGAATGCTCCAGCGTATAGCCACCTGTCACCCCCCATCTGGATCAAGCCAAGAACGATGTCGCAGTTAAAATTCCGATTCTGCTGCTCCTCCTGCCATCTCTGGAAATCACCTTTTCGAAAGGCCTCCATTGGATCGCTTTTAGGTCTATACGTCGCCAGATGTATCTTGTAGCTATCGAGCGGCACTCGTCGCACTGTCAGAATCTCAGTCAGCTTGATCACAACAGCACTCCTCTCCCATTGAAACAACGAATCGAATTCTTCCGACTTAGAAGCGTATCCCGAACCGCTCCGCCAGAGTACGCTCATACTCCTCGTGTGACGAAACCGGCGTCTCCATCCTCACGCCGCTCTCGGTCTCGATCACCTTGCTGTCCGTCAGCGTGAAACGGCCCGTCGGCGTCGCGATCGTTATCATGTTCCGCTGCGTGAAGTGTGAGTCGGGCGATGTTTGATGGTACGTGCACATGGCCGCAAACTCGGCAATTTCCCGCGGCTGGTCCGTAAACCGAAACTGCGGCTTCCAGCCGTCATCGACCCGCCGTTCGAGTACATAACATCCCGAATCCGCTTCTCTTGGCCGCACCCGGTACCGGCCCGAGATATCCTCGACCTCGCCGTTCGGCAGACGGATCGGATGCCGCGCGGAGTCGCCGAATCCGACATCGACCAGATACCGCTCCGTTCCCATCGTTACGATCAACGCCATGTGGTCGAATTCCGGCCCTGCGTCTCCCGAATCGCTGAATACACGCGCCGATACGAGATCGACCGCATAGCCCAGCGCCCGAAGCAACTCACAAAACAGCCCGTTGAGCTCGTAACAGAATCCGCCGCGCCGCCTGACGACTACCTTGTCGAAAAGAGCCCCCGTCTCCAACTCAATCGGCACCGCGCGGCGGATATCGAGATTCTCGAACGGCACCGTGAGCACGTGCTGCTCCTGCAGCCGTGCCAGTCCCGCGAGCGTTGCGGGCTGCAGCGCCTCGATCCCGATTCTCCGAAGGTACCTGAGTGTGTTCATGACTGGTCCTGTACTGTAATCTTACCATACGCGGCTTAAGAGTGCAACCGGTCAAGCTGGGCCTGATGAAGCCTGACTTGGAGTCGCCAACCATCGACGGGCTCAGGGTGACGGATCATTGCGGCCGTGCCTTAGGTGACAAGGTAGCCACTCAACGACTCACGGGATCAGCCACTGCAATTGTCAGCGAACGAAGCGTGCCGTAAGTCGCATCACTTGGACGGGAAAAGTCCATCCACTCAACAACATATCTGCCACGCAACTTGAGGAGCTTCTCGCGCCCTTTCATCGTACCATCCGAGGCATTTGGGCCCCAGCCAAGTTCTCCTTCCAGGATTCGTGCGTCGTGAACCCTGAATTTGGCATCTACGGTATCAGTCTTTCCGGGGCCGGTCCAATAGGAGCTGTCATTAGTAAGCAGGATCGCATAACCAACGGATGCGACGTGTCCGCCAACTACATGCTCCAGCCGCTGAATGTCTCTTATGAAATCGTACCTGCCGGTATCCTGAGCACTCTGATTCTTCAGTCGATACCTTTCGCCATCTCTGTCGACCGTCAAGTCGCGAGTTTTGTACTTAAGCTCCACAGCCGCGATTTCATCCCGATACCGTATGCAGATGTCGACGTGAATTGACCGACTCCCCACTTGAATCGGCAACTCCAGGCGGACAGAGGCATCAGGGAACATCCGGTGAACTTCCCAAGCAAATGCATGTTGGAAGTCAGCTTCTGAATGGAAAATTGGTCTCTTCCCTGCCAGGCTGGTCAGGACCGCGGGAATTTCTTTCATGGTACTGCGCGTTCTTTTGTAAGATTGCATCAAGGGCAGCAGTCGCCCGCCTACAAACGGTTACCCGATCACCTTCAGTCTCGCGTACTTCGCCATGATCTTCTTCATACCGATACCCGAAAACATGATCTCGAGCCTGACGGACTCGCCGTACCCGTCGACCTTCATGATCCGTCCCCGCCCGAACGTGGGGTGCATCACGATCCGCCCGGCCTTGAATCCGTGCTCGTCTTCGTATTCGTACTGAAGTTCCCCCGGCTCCGCGGACGACCGGGCGGAACGCTTGGGGAGAAACGACGGCACAGTGGCCGCCGAACCGGTTTGCGCATACACATGCCGCGAGCGGTAGTCGCGCACGTCCATCAATTCCGTCGGTATCTCCTTGATAAACCGCGACGGGATCGACTCTACCTCGCCGAACCGAAACCGCGTGGTCGCCGACGACAAACACAGCTTCTTTTTCGCCCGAGTGGCGCCGACATAAAACAACCGGCGCTCCTCCTCCAGCTCCATCGGCTCCATCACCGTCCGCTGCAGCGGGAATAACCCCTCTTCCAGCCCGACCAGGTAAACCGTGTCAAACTCCAGTCCCTTGGCGGCGTGCAGCGTCATCAGGGTGAGCTTGTTCTCGATCTCCCGGTACGCATCGATATCGGTAAACAGCGAAATTTCCGCAAGATAGTTTGCCAGCGTGTTTTCGCCGTTGTGACGGGCGTACTCCGACGCCCCCTCGATGAACGCTTCGATATTGTCCACCCGCCCCTGGCCTGCAACCGGATCCTCGGCCAGCAGTTCTCCGATCAGATTGAGATCGGTCACCAGGTCCTGAATCAGAAGATCGACCGGCCGGTGGTCCAGGTCCGTGCGGAATTTCTCTATCAACGTCGTAAACGGCGCGATTCGCTTTGCTTTCCCCGACAGCTCCGGCCGCCGGTCGGCCCCGAGCGCAATCTCGTACTGCGGTACGCTCTCCCGCGCCGCAAGTATCGCGATTGCCTGCAGTGTTTTGTCCCCGATACCGCGTTTCGGGTAGTTGATCACGCGGGCGAATGAGATATCGTCCTTGATGTTGACGATCAGCTTCAGGTACGCCAGAAGGTCCTTGATCTCTTTGCGCTGGTAAAAGCCCACGCCGCCGACAATCTGGTACGGCAGCCCCCGCCGTCGCAACTGCTCCTCGAACGGCCTCGACTGCGCGTTCGTGCGATACAGGATGACCGTGTCTTTCAGCAGTACGTCGTGCTGCTTGTTGTCGATCTGCTCGACAATACGCGTCGCTTCCTCGTCGGCGTTGTCCACGAGGTACAATTCGAGGTTCTCGCCCTCCCCGACATCGGTCCACAGCGTCTTTCCCTTGCGCATGTCGTTGTTGGCGATCACCGATGACGCGGCGCGGAGAATGCGACTGGTCGAACGGTAGTTCTGTTCCAGCTTGATAGTCTTCGCGCCGGGAAAATCCTTCTCGAAATTGAGAATGTTGCTGATGTCCGCGCCGCGCCACCCGTAAATGGACTGATCCTCGTCACCCACGACGCAGATGTTTTTCTCCGCACCGACCAGCTCTTTCAGCAGCAGGTACTGCACGTGGTTGGTGTCCTGGTATTCGTCGACCAGGATATACCGGAAAAACCGCCGATACTTCTCGCCGAGCCCGGCGCCGTTGCGAAGCAGCACCACGGCGTTGAACAGCAGGTCGTCAAAATCCATCCCGTTGCACGACCGGAGCCGGGCCTGATACAGCTTGTATATCTCCGCCGTACGGGATTCGAAATAGCCTGAAGACTGCTGGGCGAACGTATCCGGACCGATCAGTCGGTTTTTCGCATCGGAAATCTTGCGCATCTGCCCCTTGGGTGGAAACTGACCGTCGGAGAATCCCAGGTCTTTCAGGCAGCTTTTCACCAGCGACAGGGCGTCATCGGCGTCAAATATAGTGAAATTGGTATCGTAACCGATCGCGGCCGCTTCGCGGCGAAGCAGGCGCGCACAAAACGAGTGGAATGTGGAGACGTTCATATCGACGACCGACCCGCCAACCAGCTCGGCGACCCGTTCCTTCATCTCGCCCGCCGCTTTGTTGGTGAACGTCACCGCAAGCAGTTGGTACGGCGTCGCTTTCCGCGACACCAGCAGGTATGCCAGGCGGCGCGTCAACACCCGGGTTTTGCCCGAACCGGCCCCGGCGATTACCAGCAACGGACCGTCGGTCGTCTCCACCGCCTCGCGCTGGGCCGGGTTCAAATCCTTGAGCAGCCAATCCGAAGTCATTCAGCGAATATAGGCGCGCACACCGCCGATGCAACCGGATTGTGGCGGACACGGCGCCGACATCCGCCCGCCCCGGCAAGATGTGATATTCGTGCGTGCCGTTCGTACTCTTGCACCACGCTGCCGGGCGAAACAGAACGCAGGCGAGCCAGCAGCCGGGCAGACCGTCGAACTTCCCGTGCGTGGTGTACGTCCTCGTGCACCACGCTGCCGGGCGAAACCGGACGCAGGCGAACCAGCAGCCGGGCCGACCGTCGAACTTCCCGTGCGTGGTGTACGTCCTCGTGCACCACGCTGCCGGGCGAAACCGGACGCCGGGGAGTCCGGGGCCGAAAGGTGAGAGAAGAACAATACCTGACTGCCCCGGCGTGCCAAATGTTGCTTTCGACCGTATAATATCATAAGTATCACGATCGCACACTATCCCGGACAAGGAGCTCCCTATGACACCCGCCGCTTCCAAAGCCGCGCTCGCATCGCAGCTGCAAAAGGCCGAAAAAGACCTCGAGAAGATGAAAAACAAAGTCCTCAAGCTCCGCCGCAAAATCTCCGGCGAGCAAGTCGAGGACCACCCCCTTCGCGACAAGGGCGGCGAAACCGTCAGGCTCTCCAGCCTGTTCGGCAACAACGATGATCTCATCGTCGTCCACAACATGGGAAAGCACTGCCGATGGTGTACGCTGTGGGCCGACGGCCTCAACGGGCTGTACGACCATCTTGCCAGCCGAGCGTCGTTTGTGGTCGTGTCCAACGACCCGCACGACGTCATGAAAAAATTCGCCGAGGGACGCAACTGGCGGTTCAAGATTCTCTCCGGAGCCGGCAGCCCGTTTTCGAAAGCCATGGGATATATGCACGATGACGGCAGCCCGCAGCCGGGCGTGTCGACATTCCATCGCGATAAGGATGGGACGATCAGACGCGTCGCTCACACCTGGTTTGGTCCCGGCGATGACTTCTGCGCCGTCTGGCCGATCTTTGACATGCTCCAGGACGGCGTCAACGGCTGGGAACCGCAATACCAGTACTAGATGCTCTCCCTACTCGTGCGTGGTGTACGTCCCCGTGCACCACGCTACTGGGCCAAACCGGACGCCGGCGAATCAGCAGCTCAGCCGCCCGTCGGACTATTCGTGCGTGGTGTACGTCCGCGTGCACCACGCTACCGGGCGAATCAGGACGCCGGCGAATCAGCAGCTCAGCCGCCCGTCGAACTTCCCGTGCGTGGTGTACGTCCGCGTGCACCACGCTGCCGGGCGAATCAGGCCGCCGGCGAATCAGCAGCACAGCCGCCCGTCGAACTACTCGTGCGTGGTGTACGTCCCCGTGCACCACGCTGCCGGGCGAAACCGGACGCCGGAGAATCAGCAGCACAGCCGCCCGTCGGACTACTCCCCATACACCTGCCCCGGCGTGAGATACTGCGGAAAGCGAGGGCGAAGCTTCTTGCGCACGTCGTAGCAGAAGTGGCACTCGTCAACATACGAATCGTCGTGCTCCACGCCGTACGCTCGCGCCAGTTCCAGCGGTCCACCCTTCAGAAGCGGGCCGACAATCGGATGCTCGTGCGGGCGATACTGCCGAAACAGCGTCGACAGCCCGATCGTCCACATGTTGCCGATCGAGACCCCCTGGCACACCATCACGTTACCGAAACAGTCCACATGAACGCGCTTCGGGTCTGCGAGTTCCTCTCGGTCACACCGTGTAAACTCCCGACAGGGCCGACGCGGCAACCCGGCCGTCAGCTTCTCCGCAGACCGCCCGCGAAAACGCACGCCGCCTCCTACGATCGGTTCGCCTTTGCCGACCGTAGCGGCTGACCGCACGCTCGGCGGTCCGATACAGATGCTTTCAACCGGCAACCCCAGCTTGCGAGCCGCCGCAATCGCCATCTGCGCCGGCCGGTAGTCATCCGATGCATGGTAGTCATCATCACTGATACTCAGATCGTCAATCCCCATCTCGACCAGCGGCCCCAGCCACAGCTCGGCGTCTTCGACCGACGTTCCCCAGTAGCCGTTCGTGACAATACCGACTGTCAACCCCTGTTCGCGCGCGGCCCGTATACCTTCGATCATCAGCGGATAAAACAAAAACGGCTCCCCGCCCTCGAAATACACGCCCGTGATACCACCGACCAAATCGATTTCGCGCCACAGACGCTGCAGCTGATGCTGCGTAAACGTGCCTGTCGCCCTCGGCGAACAGTGCAGAAAACAGTGATCGCACTCGTTCGTGCAGGCATACGTCAGCAGAATATGAATTCCGTTCAGCATAGATCGTTCTCGGTCGCCGTCATCTATCGAGAGCGCCATCTAAGGATGTACGTGTCTGTCGGTCGTGAAACGACCGCTGCGACGCACGTACTTCGTTCAAACCAGCAGTTCACCGCGCATCACGATTACGGCCTTGCCCGCAAGGTGCACCCGGTCTCCGGCAACCGTCACCCGCAGGGTGCCGCCGCGACGCGACGCCTGGTACGCCAGCATGGTATCCTTGTTCAGCCGTTGACTCCAGTACGGCGCCAGAATGCAATGAGCCGATCCGGTCACCGGGTCTTCGGCAATCCCTACCCCCGGAGCAAAAAACCGCGACACAAAATCAAATTCCCCCGCGCTGCGGGACGTCACCATCACGCCGCGCACTCTCGTCTTTGTAAGTAGATTGAAATCCGGCGTGCAGGTTCGCACTTCGGTCTCCGTACCCACTTCGATCAGGTAATCAAACCGTGCTTTTCCAAAGAACACCGGTTTGACCCCGAGCGCAGCAACCACGTCCTCAATCGGATCGACCGGTTCCGTTCGCGCCGCGGGAAAATCGAGCGACACATACTCACCGTCGCGCACCGCATAGAGCGGCCCGCTTTTCGAATGAAACACGATCCGCTGATCCGACCGTGCGTGACCGTCGGAATACAGCACGTGCGCCGACGCCAGCGTGGCGTGTCCGCACAACTCCACCTCAACCACCGGCGTAAACCAGCGGATTCTCCAACCCCCGTCCGCAGGACTCAAAAAGGCGGTCTCGGAGAGGTTCATCTCCGCCGCCACGGCCTGCATCCACTGCTCGTTACCCGGTCCGTCCATCACGCAGACGGCTGCCGGATTGCCCCCAAACGGCTTGTCCGCGAACGCATCTACCTGAATGATTGACTGACCCATACGTGTATGACCTCTCGCGATATGCCCTGTCACAAGATATACGGCGCGAATGCGCGCACCAAGTGAGAAACATCGTTTGCGGAACTACGCGCGGAATAGATACTGGAGCTTCAAAAAGAACCGCTGGGCCGACCGCCGAACTTCCCCGAGCCCCGTATATTCATAATCCGTGTAGTCGTGCGATGACCCTATGTAGAAGATGGTGAAGGGGTTGACTTCATACGTCAACAGCGGCTCAACCAGCAGCTGACGCGTGCTCTCATCAGGACGGTACTCGTTTTTTTCATCGAAATACTCCACGATCAGCCGCAAGTTGAGCGGACGGGAAAACTGGTAGTTGAACCGCGTCCGCCAGACCCAGGTCGAGGACACCCCCTGTCCCGGCGATACGGCCGGACTGGTGAATATCGAGGTGTCCGTGTCGTGCAAAAGGTCTACGGAGAGATAGCTGATCTCCGGCTCCACCGTCATCCGCCGGCTGAGCTTTATCCGCGACCACATCGACAACTCTTTAGTCTGCCCGAGTACCGGCCGTTCCATGAACCGCACCAGCGAGTGACCTGTCGTAAAGCTGAATCCCGCCGATACCGGCTTGGAAAAGTGCGCATCCACGTCGACATGGTATCTGAGAATCCCGGTAATCAGTGTATCGCGAAACTGCTCGCGGCTGAACAGCACGTTCATGGATACCTGCGTCTGACCCTTCAGCCGCATGTACAGCGTCGGCACCACCCACTCGTCCTTGAACCGCTTCTCGAAATCCCACACCCGCGCAACGGTCAGGCTCGGCTCGATCGCGTCGATGACCGGGTGCGCATCGTACTGATAGTACAACCCGGTCCACGCCTCGATCTGACGCGTGTTCACGCGGCTCACGAAACCGTTGTCCGCACGGAACCGAGGCGAGTATTCCTGGTAGTCGACATTGAAATTCCACACCCGCGCGCTGCGCTCCACCGACGCGTAGACCGCGTGCCCCCAAAAACGCTCATCGTCAAACTCGATCGTATGTCGCCCGTTGTCGAACGTCGGCGATTGTTCCTCGGGCGCCGGCCCCAGAAACGGTGTGTCGAGCTCATCGGTATGACTCACCGCCGCCTGAAACTCGACCGAGTAGTTGGTAAGCGCCCGTATGCTCCCGTCCGTGCTGAACACCGTTCCCGATCCGCCGCCGTCGAGCCGACGGTCCGTGACCGTCCCCCCGACATACGAATCTTCGAGCAGGGTCTGCTTCACGCGAAGCACGTTAGAAAACGCCTTGTCCGCCGGCGCCAGCCAGCTCCGTTCGTGGCCCGGCACCAGCACCACCGCGCGCTCATCCTGCGCCGCGACGTAGGCTACCGACGTCCGCCCCAGCCGCCCGTACAACTTGCCCGCCACCTGCGGATCGTTGATTGTCCGCGTGTACACCACATCGATGAAATTGTCGAACAGGTCGCTGCCCTCCTGAAAGAAGGGGCGATGTTCCTCGAAGTAGAGCGCGAACGTGGAATTGACGTCGATCTGCGTGGCATCGGACTCCACCTGGCTGAAATCCGGGTTGATCGATCCCTCCGCGGTCAGATCGGTCGCGAGATTGTACTTGAGATTCAAGCCCGGTTCAGCGTCGGGATCCGCATTTTCGAAATGCTCGCCCCCGTTCCCGTACTCCTCGAGCTGTCCCGACTGGAATCCGACCACCGACGGCAGCACTTCCAGCTTGCCGCCGGGAACGACATTCGAGATCCCGCGAATCGTTCCGAACATACACAGCCAGCATGGATTGTCGCGGTCAAGCGCCGCCCAGGAGTATCGCCGACGACTGTCGCGCGGATGGTTTCGCCAGAAATTTGCCGTCCATTCCTGCTGTGCGCGGTTGGGAAAGCGGAGCGACCGGAATGGAATCGCCACCTCGACTTCGTACCCTTCCTCCGTGATCGCACCCGCCGAGTACCACACGAGGTCGTAGTTCATGTCTTCGTTGCCGCGATTCCAGCGAAGGTCCCCCTGAACGCCATACGGATTCACGAACATCTCGTAGGCCCATGCCTGGTCGCCGTAGGTGTCGAAGATGATGCCGAAATAGTCGTCCTGCCAGATATTGTCCCGTTCAGCCAGCGTCGCCCTGATGGTCGCCGGATCATCATACGCCCTGAACAACAGGTAGAGATTGGCCTCGTCGAACGTGACCAGGACTTCGGATTCAACCGGCGGGCGCACTTGATCGCCGGGATCGTTTTCGGCAAACCCGGCCGCCCGGGCCGCCGTTCGCCACCCCGTGTCATCGGTCTTGCCGTCGATTACAACCTCGCCCACCAGCGGCGAAACTTCCAATACCGGGTTGAACTGGGGCCGAAAGTTGTCCTGCGCCTGAAGGTCCCCCCCGACCACCGCCAGCAGACCGATACCAAGACACACGAGCGTTGACCCGACCACTCGCACCTGAACTCCCATGCTTACGGGTACGGCTTTCGGGTGACGTCGGTTGCACAAAAAAAGACCCTCCCGAACGGGAGGGTCCTGATTCTGATCGCCGCAGATATCGTTACTTGAACGACTTGATAGCCTCTTGCCGACTGTCGTAATGCTCGAATACCGAGATGAGCCGCGTTATGGTCAGGATCGACTCGATCTTATCGATCCGGCACAGCACGAGACGACCACCGGAGTTCTTGACAGTCGTCAACGCCGATATAAGCATCCCAAGACCAACCGAGTTCATCCAGTCGACTTTGCCGAGATCGACGACGATGTTCTTCTTGTTGGAGCTGATATATTCGTGAATCTTCCCGTGAAACAGAGTAGCTTCCTCACCACCCATGATTTTTCCGGAAACATCAAGAACAACCACGCCGTCCTGCATCAGATCTTCAAATTTCATCGATTGGTACCTTCTATCTTGGTTTCGTTTGTCATCGCATAGAATGCCGGAGTCGATTTGTAGAGTTATCGTACTCTGCCGTAAGAGGCTATCGAAAACCGCCGAAAAATACCGCCCGGACCGCAAAAAGCAAGCTGTTTTTGCCAAGCCGCTGCCGTCCGGCCAGTTACCGGAACCCCGGCGATCCCGGCGCCCCTATTCTCCCGTTGCCCGCCCCCGCTTTCCTCCGTACCATATCGCCCATGTTTGAGTTCCCTGTCTCCGGCGTCGAAACGTACTGGTGGCTTCCCTCGCTGGTCGCATTCGCCATCTCTGCCATCACGGCGACCGGCGGCGTTACCGGGGCCTTCATTCTTCTGCCGTTTCAGGTAAGTGCTTTGGGATACACCGGACCGGGAGTTACACCCACCAACATGGCTTTCAACATCATCGCCATTCCGTCCGGTGTGTGGCGCTTTCACCGTGACCAACGGATGGTCTGGTCGCTGGCGATGGCCACCGGTCTCGGCACACTTCCCGGCGTGGCAATCGGCGCCTGGATCAGGATCCGCTATTTGCCGGACCCTGCGGCGTTCAAGTTCTTTGTGGGTTGTGTCCTGCTCTATCTCGGCGCACGGCTGGTGATGGATATCATCCGGAAACGACGCTCCGTAACCGTCAATAACGGCAGCGGACCGGCAACAGTCACCGACGAACATTTCAGCCTGCAGACTATCACCTTTTCGTACGGCGGTGAGTCGTACGCTATGGCAACCAAACCGATCATCTTATTCAGCCTCGTGTTCGGAATTGTCGGCGGCATTTACGGGATCGGCGGCGGTGCTATTCTTTCGCCGTATTTCGTCTCCATCTACCACCTCCCGGTTCATTCCATCGCCGGCGCCATGCTGCTGGGGACATGGATCACATCGGTGGCGGGTGTCGTTATATTCGTCTTCATCTCGCCGCTACTTACCGGCGGCACAATCATTCAGCCGGACTGGCTGCTCGGCCTGTCCTTTGGGCTTGGAGGCGCCTTCGGCGTCTACACCGGCGCATACCTGCAACGCTTTGTCTCACCGAATATCATCAAGGTCATCCTGATAGCCGCGCTGCTGTTCATCTCCGTCAAATACATCCTGGGGTATATCGCACCATGACGACCCGACGCGTCACGCAGACACTCATATTCGACCTCGGCAAGGTCATTTGTCCGTTCGAGGTGCTGATTCCATGCCGCAAGCTGGCTCCGATGTGCGGCATGGAGCCGATGCAGATCAAGCAGAGTGTTTTCTTCGGCGAACCGGAGACCCTGTTCGAGACGGGCAAAATCGACGAACACGAGTTCACGCGTCAGGTCAACCGTGCCCTTGGCCTGTCACTCACCACCGATCAATTACGCGATATCTGGGCGCCGATGTTTGAGCTCGATCATGCCATGATCGCATTGCTCGAAGAGCTCAAGCCGACCACGCAGTTGATCCTGCTGTCGAACACTTCCCCCTGGCATTTCGCCTGGATCGAACAACAGTTCGCTGTCGGGCGCCATTTCGATGAACTCGTGCTGTCTTACGATGTCGGCTACATGAAACCGGCCGAACCGATCTATCGGGCCGCACTTGATGCGTCCCGATTCCGTGATACAGCGGTCTTTATCGATGACTTGCAGGTGAATGTCGAGGCCTCTGTTGCTGCCGGCCTGCCCGCGATTTTGTTCGAAAGCGAACCGAAACTCCGCGAAGACCTCGAGCAACTCGGACGATTATAGCTCGCCAGGCGGCTCCGCCTTCGAACCCGCCGTTGCGCCACGCACGAGCTACCCACAATAACAGGCTTGTTGAAAAAGCCGATGTGAGTGCGGTCAGGCGACCCCGCCCGACTGCACTCGCCAAAACCTCTATTTGTACTCAATGACTTTCGTCGAATGTCGGCCCTGCGCGACGGACTATCACCCGAAGACACGGGTTCACGAGCGGTTGTTCAACAGGCCCTGAATGGTAGGCCACCACCGACGACAACCTCTGCTCCACCTCCCCCCCAAACAAAAAACAGCCCGCCTTTCGGCGGGCTGTTGACTCGTCCATTCGGTGCCAAACTTACCCGGCCTTTTTGTTCTCCGCATGCGTGACCTTCCGGGGCTCCGCATTTTTCGCAATCACCTCCTCGGTGACCACGACTTCGGCCAGTTCCGGATGCGACGGTATGTCGTACATCACATCCAACATCGCTTTCTCGAAAATCGACCGCAGCGCCCGCGCGCCGGTCTTGCGCTCCAGCGCGATCTTCACCGCCGCCTTCAGCGCGCCCGGCTCGAACGTCAGCTTCACGCCCTCCATCTCGAGCAGTTTCGCGTACTGCCGCGTGAGGGCGTTTTTCGGCTCGGTCAAAATCGACAACAGCGCCGCCTCGTCCAGCGGACCGAGCGCCGCCGTCACCGGAATGCGCCCGACCATCTCCGGAATCAACCCGTACTCGATCAGATCCGCCGGCGTTACGTTCTTGAATATCTCCTCGGAATCCAGCGCGATCCGCTGCGATTTCGCCTCGAACCCGACCACCTTGTTCCCCAAACGACGCGCCACGATCTTCTCGAGACCGTCAAACGCCCCGCCGCAGATGAACAGGATGTTGGTCGTGTCGATCTGCACGAATGCCTGCTCCGGATGTTTCCGCCCGCCTTTCGGCGGAATATTGGCGATCGTGCCTTCGAGAATCTTCAAAAGCCCCTGCTGCACGCCCTCGCCCGAAACGTCGCGCGTGATCGACGGGTTGCCGTCCTTGCGCGCGATCTTGTCGATTTCGTCGATATAGATTATCCCGCGCTCGGTCTTCTGCGGATTGAAGTCCGAGGCCTGGAACAGCCGCACGAGTATGTTCTCCACATCCTCGCCCACATACCCCGCCTCGGTCAGCACGGTCGCGTCGGCGATCGTGAACGGCACCTTCAGAAACTTCGCCAGCGACCGCGCGATCAACGTCTTGCCCGTCCCGGTCGGACCGAGCAGCAAAATGTTCGACTTCTCCAGCTCGACATCGTTCGAACTGTTTTTGCCGTTGCCCTCGGCCAGCCGGCGCGCATAGGAGTTGATCCGCTTGTAATGGTTGTAGACCGCCACCGACACCGTCTTCTTGGCGGTCTCCTGCCCGATCACGTACTGGTCGAGAAAATTCTTGATATCCGCCGGCCGTGGAAGATTGGTAATCTCCTCGGCCGCATCGCCGTCCGGCGCCGCCGTCAGCAAATCCGAACACAGAGACACGCACTCGTTGCAGATGTACGAGTTGTGCCCCGAAAACAGCCGCTTGACCTGCGTGTACGGCTTGCCGCAGAACGAACAGCGATGCGTCAGTTCCGGCGGGCCTGTTTCGTGTGCCATAAGAATCCTATCCTTACGAGACGGTCGCGTCCGATCCTCGCGCGACTACTCTTTCGTCTTCTTGGTTGACGGGAACTCGTACACCTTGTCGATTATCCCGTACTCCTTCGCATCGTTCGCCGACATGAAATAATTCCGGTCGGTATCCTTCTCGATCCGCTCCATCGGCTGCCCGGTGTGATGCACCAGAAGCTCGTTGAGCCGCTTCTTCGTCCGCGTGAACTCCTCGGTCATGATGACGATATCCGAGATCTGCCCCTGCGTGCCCGCCAGCGGCTGGTGGATCATGATCCGGCTGTTCGGCAGCGCCGACCGCTTCCCCTGCGTTCCGCACGCCAGCAGAAACGCGCCCATCGAGGCCGCCAGCCCCATGCAGATCGTCGCTACGTCCGGCTTGATGAACTGGATCGTATCGTACATCGCCAGCCCGGCCGACACCGACCCGCCCGGCGAATTGATATACAACGAAATATCCTTGTCCGGATCCTCCGCCGCCAGAAACAACAACTGCGCGATCACCAGATTCGCAACGTTGTCGTCGATCGGCGTCCCTATGAATATGATCCGGTCTTTGAGCAGTCGGGAATAGATGTCGTACGCGCGCTCGCCCCGACCGGTCTGCTCGACCACCATCGGGATCAGATAGCTGGTGATGTGTTTGTCGTCCATAACTCCCTTCTTATGTGCAAGAACCATCCTTTGTTATTCAACTGCCGGCGGCCTACGCGGTTTCCACCACCCGGGCTTTTTCAAACAGAAAATCCAGTACCTTCTGTTCCAGAAGCGAGTCCCGGATAGTGTTCGCCCGCCCCGATTTCGACAGCGCCTGTTTGGCCTGCTCCGGGGTCACATTGTTGGCTTTCGCAAACCCGTTAATCCAGTTTTCGGTATCCGCCGGGGAAACTTCAATCTTTTCTTGCTCCGCCAGCTTGTGGTACAACAGGTTCCACCGAATCGAATTTATCGCGTTCTCCCGGTAGTTCTTCCGAATCTCCTCTTCCTTCGCCCCCGGGAACTGCTGCTGGTAATCCTTCACCATCGCGTCGAGATATTCCTCCGTCAGGCTTTCCGGGATCGGGATCGGATTTTTCTCGCACATCTGGTGGATTATTTCCCCCCGCTGGTGGTTTCTCGCGACATCCTTGCGCTCCGCCTCGAGTTCTTTGCGGATGTTCATCCGAAGTTCCAGCGCCGTCTCGGCCTGGCCGGTCCGCTTCGCGAGTATATCGTTGAATTCCGGCAGCAGCCGTTCCTGCACCTTCTTCACGGTCGCCTTGTACGTGATCGTCGCCCCCGCCATCCGCTCGTCGCCGTAATCGTCGGCATAGGTGACTTTCACGTCTTTCGACTCGCCCGCCTTCAGCCCCGGCAGTTCCTTTTTGAACTCCGCGATCGTCGTCGGCTTGGCTAAATCGATCTCGACATCCTCATACGTGTCTTTCGGCATGATCCCGCGCGGATCGTCCACCTTCGACAAATCCAGCATCGCCACGTCGTTTTCACCGAGCGGGCGGTTCACCTCGCGAACTTCCGAGTAGCGCTGGCGGTAGAATCCGACTATCTCGTCGACATCGGCGTCCGGCACCTCGAGTTTTGACTTCGTCACCGACAGCCCGTCGTACGTTATCGCGCCCAGTTCCGGGAACACTTCCACTTCGGCGCTGAACACCAGATCGCCCGCCTCGGTGAAATCGAGCTTGGTCAGGGTGGGCGGCCCGGCGATTTTCAGGTCCTTTTCCTTGACCGCGTCGGAGAGGGTGGCTTTGATCAACTCGTCGGCCACTTCGGCGCGCGCCTCGTCGCCGTACAAAGACTTGATCATGGTCAGCGGCGCTTTGCCTTTGCGGAAGCCTTTGATCGTGGATTGCCTGCGGAAATCATTCAGTTTGCGGCTGATTTCGGATTCGACCCGTTCGGCCGGCACCTCGATATTGAGTTCCCGCTTGAGATCGTTTTTGTTGGTCAGTTCTACTTTCACGCGACTCACTTCACTGCTTATCGTTGCTGCGTTTCATTTCCAAATACGTGCGTGGTGTACGTCCCCGTGCACCACGTACCCTGTCGTTTGTGGCCCACCTAAAGTGAGTCCGCCTCCGACGAACGGCAGGTGGGACCCGCCCGACAATACTACCGTGCGTGGTGTACGTCCCCGTGCACCACGTACCCTAACGCACGCCTTGTAGGGTGGGCCCGTCCTCGAACCCGCCAGTCCTCGTAGGGCGGGTCTGTCCTCGAACCCGCCAGTACTCGTAGGGCGGGTCCGTCCTCGAACCCGCCAGTACTCGTAGGGCGGGTCCGTCCTCGAACCCGCCAGAGTGGGACAGAACGAAGTTCTGTCATTCCCTCGAAAGCCGTAAGGTCCGCCGTGGCGGACGGGAATCCATCTTCAATTACGGTGCCTGTGCGTGGTGTACGTCCCCGTGCACCACGCACCCTAACGCACGCCTTGTAGGGCGGGTCCGTCTTCGATGTACGGTGTCAAGACATGTGTTACATATTGTGTCAGGACATTGGTTACAGTTTCTGTTTCTGCACCGGTTGGAGGAGTGTCACCGATGCTCCCGTTGTGAGATCG